>JAHZKU010000120.1 GCA_022600255.1 Actinomycetes bacterium
GGCCGCATCGCTGTCGGGCTCGAGTTGATTGCCCTCACCGTCGAACAGGGCCATGAAATCCAGGATGGCCGGATCGTTCATGGGCTCGTTCTGGTCGATGTTTGGCACGTTCTGGAAAGACTCCACGCTCTCCCCAGTAATCGACTTGAACGACGTCTTCGGTGCCAAGCCGTAGGCCTTGCGTAGCTCGTTGTACCCGGCGACGCCGTGATCGCGCGCTCGCTCAATGTCGATGGCCCCGAGGTCGGTAACGCCGGCGAAGCAGTTTGGCATCTCTTCGCCATCCAGGCACGCGGGCAGGTCCGCGACGCCCTGGCCGGGAATCTGGAACAGCACCGAACGCAACTGGTTGTCGATCTGCTCGTCATTGGCGTACTGCGCTTCCAGACCGAGTCCGGTCAAGATCGCCGTAAGCCCGAGATCCTCCACGAGATCAGGTGCAAAAAACGCCAGATTCAGTGGCACCGCGAGTTCGATTTCCGATCCTGCCACGGTGACCTCGATTCCGGCCGCCTCGAAGGCCGCGATCTGCTCGGGGGTGTAGTCGGCCGTCTCTGCCTCCATCTCGATTTCACCGTGGACCTGGCTGTGGGCTCGGTAGCCGACCGTGGCGAATTCATTGGAAATGGTCGGGTTCACCTTCCTGTTGTAGCCGCGGTACTTGGGTAGTTTTATTCCCATCGCGGGGAGAAACTCGGTGTAGGTGATGTATTGCTGGGTGGCTCCCACGACCCGGCGGGCGGTTTCAAACTTCTCCTGTTCGTCCATGTCGGCTGGGAGTTGGTCAACGATGCGATTGTGTTCCCGCGCGAACAGTGTGTGGGTTGCCGTCAATGCGATGTTCTCGTTGGCGCGCATGTCTCCGGCGATGGCCCGGCTGTCGGGATCCATTCGCAACCGACCCTCTACATCCATCGTCGGTGCGTCTTGTGCATCGGCCCTTTCGGTTGCCCGCGGCAGGTACTCGCCGGGGGACAGCAGGAGTTTCGCACTGTTGTTGGTGGGATCGCCGTCCCGGCTACCCTCCCGAAGCCAGTCCAGCCGGTCTTCGCTACTGCCATAGACCGCATGGGCATCGATGAAACTGCTAACGGTGTTTAGCTGCTCTCGGGGCGAGTTGTTCCCTGTGCCGGGGGCGGCGGCGCTGCGCGTGAAGTCGATCGCTCCGATGTCGTTCTGGAAACGCTCCAAAGGGTCGTCAACGTCAAAGTCGATGGGTGCGCTCTCGTCGCCGCCCTCTCGCAACCCGAACGTGTGATCCAAGAATTGCCCCCAGGTCCAAGACCACTGGGTGACACCACGACCGGAGAAGACGTTCTGCCCCAAGTCCGCGAAGACACGGTTGCTGACCGTCCTACTGTTTGGGCCCTCAGTCGGTGCCGCGATCCCGTCGGCGTAGTTCGGATCGGCCTGTCGCAAGTACTGCGTGCCAGCGCTGCCGAGACTGGGGTCGCGAGTGTTGTTCCCCGATCCGTCTAGTGTGCGCGCCTCGGCGTCGGAGGGGGTTCCCTTCTGTTGGGCATTGGCTGGTGCCGCGAGACCCAGGGAAGTTAACCCCACGGCGGCACACGTCATCAGGGCAACACCCCCGTGCACGAGTCGCTGATCTTGCCAGGGCTTCGCAGCGCGGGTCGGATGCTTCTGCCCGATTTCTGATCCAAGTGTCGTCATGGGGATTGACCCTAAGTCGGCTGCATGTGGATGCAGTTCGCCGAACGTACGAAAAACGTAAGGGTTCCTTCATGTATGTTTCGGTGGCTGCTACCAGGGCAGAGGGCCCAGTTGGGTGTCACCAGACCAGGATCACTTGGGTGAGGGCGAGCCTAACGATTTGCCGGTGCCGCGGTCGACTGCGTCCCTATCCTCGATTGAGCGCCCCGGCAGGCATCGGCAGAGCAGTGCTGGCGCAATCTGGTTGCGGGGATGGTCGAGAGAGGTAGCCCGCGATGCCTGGTCCTCGGACCCGCGTGCGGCTAGTGGCGGCTAGGCACGGACTCGCCAGCCTCGATTCTCTTGACCCGCCACTTCTGCCAAGGCCAGTACCCATCAATCTCGATGGAAAGGGCCCATGACAGGCCGGTGCGTACTAGCACCAATAGCCCAAGGGCGCCCACGGCCTCAAGCGTTGGATCCAACAACAGAGTATCCACGATGTCAGCGGCCACGATGACCTCTAGGCCCAGCAGGATTCCGCGGCCTAACTCTGCCCGCACCTTTGGGTAGGCCTGCGGGTCGCGCTGCACCATGCGGACCACAAACCGTACAGCGGCGTAGGTCGTACCAATCAGGATGACCACAAGTCCGGCAACTTTGAGCGAATTCCCGGCGATCTCAGCGAACTCAGTCACGGCGGCGTTCATTGCGGGCTCCTCAGGTTGGGCCTACCTTCAGGCCCACAGGTACCCCCACTCTTGCAAATGCTGCGCACACTTGCCCCCCGTTTCGTTGGCTTGGCTAGCCACGCTTGCAGTTGAAGAGTCAGTTGGCTTGTGGTCGACTTGCTCGGTATTCTCCGGCTTGGTCGCGCCCTTATCGAGTCCCCTCGATAGCGGTGCGTATTCGGTCGGACACTGCGAGGTTTGGGTCTGGCCGCTAGATCGCTTAGCATCGGAGCATGTTTGGGGCCCCACTGCTAGTCGGTGGACTCGCGATCTCGGTGGCGGCGGTTCCCGGCCTCGCGGGTTGCTCCGCTGCAAGTCCCACCGGTTCCGCCCCCGCTCAGGCATCACAGCGAGTTGACAGCATCGTGGCCAGCGAGACCGCCAAGGTGCCAAGCGGAGGCGCCGCAGCGAAGATCCCCGGCAACGCCGAGCCAACGGTGGTGCGAGCCACGAAGAAGCCAGCGACCAGCAAGATCGACAAGAAGGTGGCCGGGCTGTCCGATCGACGGCTAGCAGCTCAGGTCATCTTTGGCTGTACCGATTCGGCGAACGCTCGTGCCCAGCGGAACATGGCCAGTGCGGGTGTTGGCGGCATTGTGCTGCTTGGCTCGCGACCGCCTCGCAGCCTTAAGGTGCAACTCCGCTCCGTGCAAGACGCGGCTCCCAAGGGCCATCGTGTCTACATCGCCAGTGATGAAGAAGGCGGCACGGTGCAACGATTGGCGCCGTTGATCTACCGGTTGCCGTCCGCAGAGACGATGGGGCAGTGGAGCAATCGCAAAGTCCGCAAGACCGCGAAGAAGTACGCAAAACGGATGAACTCTCTGGGTGTGGACATCAGCCTGGCTCCAGTCGCAGACTTGCGGGTGCCGGGCAGTTACCTTGATCGACTGAATCGGGCATTTTCCAGCAATCCGAAGAGAGTCGGCAAGAAGGTTAATGCTTGGGCCTCCGGTACAGAAAAGGCTGGAGTCACGCCCGTACTGAAGCACTGGCCGGGTCATGGTCACGCGGTGGACACCCACAAGTACGCGGCCCGGGTCCCTAGCCTGAAGAAGCTGCGGAAAGCCGACCTGATCCCCTTCGACAAGGCGATGGCCGGCGATTCGGCCCGAGCCGTCATGGTGGCCCACGTGCAGTCCAAGGGGCTAACCCGGGCTGGCCAGCCAGCTACCCAATCCAAGCGAGCGATCCGCATACTTCGGCAGCAAGCCGGGCCCGACCGGGTAATCATGACCGACTCGCTGTCAATGGCGGCGGCCTCATCCGCTCGCGGCTTATCCCATCCACAGGCGGTGGTCAAAGCACTCGCGGCTGGCGTTGACTGGGCCATGGTGTGCACTAACTCGATTCGTTCGACCATCACCCAGGTTCTTAAGGCGATCAAGCAGGGCGACTTGTCGCGATCTGCGCTGCGGGACTCTGCCAAGCGAATCCTGGAGATGGATCGCCGGTAGAGGCCGACTAGGCAACCTTTCGTTCAAGGGGGTCGGATAGCCGAGTACGGGTGTCGGGTAGATGCAGGCATGCCGGCCTTCGGTTTCTAGGGAAGATGCCGCAGGTGTTGATTCGCCAACTCACGAACGCGCCAAAAGCCGGCCTGGGACTATCGGGCACGGACTGCTTGACTGATTCAACTAGGCGTTAACCCCTGATCGGCTAATACCCACCGTCTGCCTGTCTAGTTGGGGCCGTTGGGTCCATTGCATTGTCCGCTTTCGGCTTGACCGCGTGCGATGTCATGCCCCCCGGTGCCATGCCAATGTGTGTTCCGGGAAAGTGATGGAATCTCACCGCGCGTTCGGTATTTGTGATCACTAGAGTGTCGGTCGTGGACATAATCATCATGATCTTGATAACCACGGTCGGGTTCCTGATCTACAAAGGAACGAAGCCGACGGTGGTCATACCCCTCTGGGGCCTTGCTGCCGTGCTCGTGCTCGTGCTGCTGTTTATCCATATGACTGATCCGCTGGGTCTGGAGTTCTGATGGCGCAAGTTTCGCAAACACCGGAATCTCCTCAGGACGCAACCGAGGAAACGGGGGTGGACGTCGCCAACGGGTACAGCAAACAGAACCGCACTCTCGGGATACTGGCCTACTGGGGCATGGTCGCTTTCCTGCTTGCTTATAGCGGCGTCATCATGGGTGGCTTCTACTTCCAGTTCGGCGAAGGTGAATACCCCTGTCCGCTCTGTATGGTGCAGCGCTACGGCATGATGCTGGCCACCATGGGTGCGATGTGGGTGTTGGTGGAAGCTAGGCGTGGAAAGCTCAACCCTGCGCGCTATAGCCAGGGACTAGGAATGGCCATCATCGGATCGATCGTGGGGGGTGCGGCCTCAACCCGCCAAGTCCTCCTGCACATTCAGCCCGGCGATTCTGGTTACGGTGAGCCGATCCTAGGAATCCACCTATACACCTGGGCACTGATCACTTTCGCGGTTGTGATCCTCTATGTTGGCTTGGCCTCCGTTTTGGCGCCGCGTGCCATCCCGGTCGTGCCCAAGAAGCACGGTATCGGCTGGAAGATTACAACGATTGTGATGTGGCTCTTCATGGCCATCGTGATTGCCAACCTAATCATGATCATCTTCCTGGAAGGGTTCGCTTGGGTCCTGCCCGATGATCCCACTAGCTACAACCTGCTCACGCAGCTCACTGGCGGATAGTAGATCGCACAACAAGACCCCGGCCTTCAGCGTCCTCGCAGTGTTAGGCCGGGGTCTTGTGTTGTCTTGCTGCCGGCTCGGACGTGGCAAGGGCGACCCCAGCCAATGGTTCAGGTGAGTTCCTTGCCAGCCAGCGTGGCCGCGTCGATATGGGCTGCCAGATCCAGCGATACTGGGCGTTCCTCCGTTGGCCAACGTAGGCTAAGGCGCGGATGCACCGATTTTTGCCGGCACCTGCTGAGTGCGTTGACCTGTGGTTTGTCTCTGAACGATCTTGGGTCGTGAGGGATCTCAGCCGTCCAGCGCGAACGGCTGAGATAACCGCGGTCGGTGAGATATCGGTGTATTCGGGCCAAGACCACAAGAGTTACCCTGCAAAATAGCGTCAGCCGCCGGGTTGCCAGATCAGCGAGGAGCGCGTCATGACACCGTTAACCAATCGAGCTAGTCGACCTGGTCGACTGCGGCGGGCTGGACTCGTCAGTGTCGTAGCGATGGGGCTGTTGGTGCCACTGGCTGGGATTGCTCCAAGTCAAGCGGCCGCTGTCCCGACAGGTGCGCCGGTAGTGTCCACAGGTGGCGGCAGTGCCAAGGAAGAGATCAACATCTGCGGCTATGTGGGCTGCCTAAAGGATGGCGAGGTCATCAAAGTGATGACCCGGAACATCTACTTGGGAGCCGACCTTCGTCCAGCGTTCGAGGCGGACGGCGTAGCGGGATTTGTCGCCGCCAACGGGGAAATCTTCAACCAGGTGACGGCCACGAACATGCCTACCCGGTCCAAAGGACTGGCCAAAGAGATCCGCAAGGTGCAACCGGATGTGGTCGGGTTGCAGGAGGCAGCATTGTGGCGGACGGGTCCGGTTGACTTCGACGCCGCCCTAAACCAGCAACCAGTAGCCACGAACGTCTACCAAGATTTTCTCAAGATCCTGATGAAGCGGCTGAACAAGAATGGCAAGACCTACCGGGTGGCGTTGGTCAACGACGAGTTTGATTTCGAAGGCCCGGCCGATACCGACGGGAACCCCAATACCGGCCCGCTAGGTGCCGATATCAACGGTCGCCTCACGATGCGGGATGCAATCTTGATCAAGCGCGGTGCGGGCATCAAGATCAAAGGTGAGCGCGGCAAGCACTACTCGATGGGGTACGAGGTCAACGTCGCTGGACTTGTGAATGTGAAGGTGCTGCGAGGCTGGCAGTCATTGAAAGTCAAGATTCGGAACAGCCCCTGGATTCGGTTTAGCAACACGCACTTGGAATCGTTCGACGACCGAACCCAACGCCCCAGTTTGCGCGCGCAACAGGCGCAGGAACTTGTCGACAAGGTGAAGCGCGGTAAGCAGCCAAACATCGTGGTCGGCGACTTCAACTCTGACCGTCCTGGTTTGGTGCCCGGGGACGGCCAGGCCTACAACGTCATGCGAGACAACGGTTACCGATCGGTGGGCACGAAGGATCCGTGGAGTTGCTGCATCAGTGGATCCTACGATCTGATGACCGGAAGCAAGAAGGACTTCGACCATCGAGTTGACCAGATCTTCACCAGCACCCCCAAGAAGGTTAAGAAGATCTCCACCAAAGTGACAGGGCGCAAGAAGCAGAACGGTTACTGGAACTCCGATCACGCCGGAGTTACCAGCCAGTTGTTCGTGTTCCGTCGTTAGTTCTCATCGGAAGAGTCTGCGCGGTACGGGGCTGACTGGCCGTGTGGAGGCGCGAGCTCTCGACTCAGATTGGCATGCGATACCCGAAGAACTCATGGTCTTCGTTGTAGCCGCCTTGACCCTCGCCAAGATGGTCAAAGGACTCCACGAACTCGATTGCCTGGATCCATTGGACCTGTTTGAATCCGAGTTCGTCCTCATTGCGGAGCCGCAGCGGGGCCCCGTGTGATTCTAGGAGCGGTTCGTCGTTCATGTCGTAAGCAAGAATCGTGAGCTCCCGCGACATGTGTTCGATCTTGTGGCAATCGTAGTAGCGGCCTCCGTCGGGGCCGTTCGAAAACGAGTAGAACACGACCCAACGGGCTTTGGAGTCCGGCTCAACGTCGCGCAGGACGTCCGACATCGCCACCCCGCCCCACTTGGCGACGGCGGACCACCCTTGGATGCAGTAGTGCTGGGTGATCTGGGTCCGCTTCGGCATGGCCCGTAACTGGGCCATGGTGTACTCGGTCGGCTTGCGGACCAATCCGTCAACACGAAGTCGGTAGTCTGCGAAGTTGTTGGCCTGCAAGTCTCGGTACAACTGGGAGTCCGGCAGCTTTCCGTTGGGCCAGAAGTAGGGGGAGATGTCCTTTTCTCGGTAGTTGTGCCGCGGGTCAGACCCGGGTGTTGGGGCCCGATGCACTGTATCGCCAAGAGGAGACGGGTGGGATGCGTTGCGGCGATCCGCTCGTCGTTGGCCTCGAATCACCGACGTTGGTCCTGGCAGGCCGTGCTCGCGTGAGGGCGGCTACGGACGCTCGGACTTCGCGAGCTTTTCCGCGTCCTCAGCCTCAGCCAACTTCGCTGCACCCTCAGCAGACTCGGCGTACTCGGGGGTATCGAACACCTCGTGCTTAAGGGGGTCGATTGGAGTCGGATCATCTGTGAACGTGAGCTTGCCGGTCGTGCGGTGTAGGTCAACCACTCCGGGCCGCAGATCGGTAATGGCAACGACCAACTCCGTATCCTCGGCCGCAGCGTCGGAGCCACTCGAGTCAGCCTCATCCTCTTCGGGTGCCGGCTGGCTCACCTCCTCGGGGCCACCTACGATTCGGACAAAATCGGTGCGCATCGCAAGTTCGTACCTGAAAGCGCGCAGCAGTGAGATGCAGGCGACAGCCATGATGATCGAGATCGGGACTGCGGTGAGAATCGACGCCGTCTGCAGCGCAATCAATGCGGCACTGCCTCCGGCTATCAACAGCACACCAGCGGCCACGCCTTCGAGCAGCGACCAATAGATCCGCGTCAAGCGGGGGGTGTTCGTGCTGCCGCCGTGGGCCAGCATGTCGATGACCAACGAACCGGAGTCCGAAGAGGTGATGAAGAACAGTCCGATAACGAGGACCGCAAGAATTGAGGTCAGGGTCGTCAGCGGCATTGTTTCTAGGAGCAGGAACAATGAAAGATTCGTGTCCACGGTCCCGCCGGGGCCAACCAAGTCGCCGACCGTGAGCTGGCGGATGATGGCCGATTCACCGAACACCGTGAACCAGATCGAAGCGACAAGGGTCGGCGCCAACAAGACCCCGAAGACGAACTGGCGGATAGTCCGACCTCGAGAGATCCTGGCAATGAACATGCCGACGAAGGGGGCCCAGCTCATCCACCAACCCCAGTAGAAGATCGTCCAGCTGTTGAGCCAGGTGTCGTTGATCGGCTCAAGACCGTCCAACGGGGCCATGCGTAGGGCGTTATCGGGCAGGACAGCGATGTAGCCGCCGAGGTTTCCTACCCAGGACTGCAACAGCAGCAGGGTGGGCCCGGCTAGTAGGACGAAGAGGAGTAGCGCGGCGGCTAGCCCCATGTTGATGTTGGATAGCCACTTCAGCCCCTTGTCAACGCCACTGGCCACGGACAACGTTGCGATGCCGGTGATGACAACGATCATTGCGATGATCAACAGATCGCTGGTTCCGGCTACCCAACCTAGGCTCGTCAGACCGGCGATAATCTGTTGAATTCCCAGGCCCAGCGAGGTCGCTACACCGAACAGTGTTCCGACAATGGCCATCGCGTCGATCGCGTGTCCGATGGGTCCCTCTACGCGAGCGCGACCGAGCAAGGGTTCCAGAAGCCAACGGATTGACAGTGGCCGACCGCGTCGATAGGTCATAAACGCCAAGCCCAGGCCCACGACGACATAGATTGCCCAGGCATGCAGTCCCCAGTGGAACATCGTGAAGTTCATTGCGTCGTTAGCCGCCGCTATTCCCTCGGCCTGCTGGCCGTCGATGCTGGGCGGACTCACCAAGTGACTCAAGGGCTCCGCAACGCCCCAGAACACCAGACCGATGCCCATCCCAGCGCTGAACAGCATTGCGAACCAGGCGATGGTACTGAACTCAGGACGCTCGTCGTCTTTGC
The DNA here is from genome assembly GCA_022600255.1 of Actinomycetes bacterium. GTDB lineage: Bacteria > Actinomycetota > Actinomycetes > S36-B12 > JAHZKU01. The sequence goes on from JAHZKU010000120.1 coordinate 9,134, forward strand.
CCAACCGAATGCTCCCAATCGAACTGAAGCCGCAGTACAGGGCAAACACCACAAACACGGTCACGATCAGGATGTACCACCATCCGACGCCTTCGGTGATCCAGGTGTTGAGAGTGCCGAAGATCCGTTCACTATCGCTGGCGGCGATCGCGGCCAAAGCAATCATGGCCACGATGATCACGGAGGCTGGGATGAAGACGGGCTTGAGAATCCCACTCCAAGGTGAAGACTTGGCACTCCCCTGTTTGGTCGTGGTCTGGTCGGCCGAGCTGGACATTCGTTCCTTTCATGCAATCCGGCGCACTACGGCCCCGAGTTGTTGCGGGAAGACGGCGGATTGGGCTCTGCAGGCTTACCTGAGACCGTAGCGAGGTCACCTCGTGGCAGTGGGGAGTCCGGGAAGGCCGGGTGGAATGCGAGGTATTGCGGAGGATTAGGGGGGTTATCTGTCCGATTATCGACGAGATGCGGGATGTGACGGGCTCAAGCCGGTGGCGGTTCCACAGCCTCGCGGGCGGTCTTTGACCAAGTACTGTTGCCGCGCAACTGCCGGAACAGACCGTAGAACACCACTGGCCATAGCAGCCACGTGTAGAGAATGTAGGGGACCAGAATCACCAACACCCTGGTGATGCCGGACCAACCCTTGCCACGGCCGATGACCGACACTCCCAAAATGGTCGGGCCGAAGGACAGTTGGACAAAGAACAGGAGCAGCCAGATATTGCCGATTGGTAGGTAGGGGATCCCAAAACCGATCCACAGCACCAGCGCCACGAGCACAGCCGTGCCCACGATGAGTTGCAGCGCAGGCAGGATCAGCGCCATGAGTGCGTCGATACGCCGCAGCCCGTAGAGCTGGCGTGCGTACAGCCGGCGACTCTCGCCCAAAACCTGAAGATTCCCCTGGAACCAGCGCGTTCGCTGTCGGTAGAGTCTGCGCAGGCTGTTCAGGCCCTGCTGATGTACCGACGCGGACGGTTCCTGCACTCCCCACCACCCCACCGCCAGCTGTCGCAGCCCTAGTTCCTGATCCTCTGTGAGGAAGTCCGCCCACGGACCAGCCGCCTTGCTGATCGATTCCAGTGCAGTCATGCGATTGAATTGGCCGTTACCGCCCATGAACGCGGTGCCCCAACGCGACCGGCCGACCTGATATAGCCCCCCGAACACACGAAACTCCAGTGCCTGCATCCAAGTCAGGTAGGACGTCTGGTTGTAGATCCGTACGCTGCACTGCACGCCGCCCACGATCGGATCGTCGAAGTGCCGCGCCACCATGCTGGGCGCTGCTGCATCCAGTCGGCCGTCTGCGTCCACGATGCAGCAGACCACCTGATCGGGGGACCAGTGCGCGTAGGCGGGCTGATTCAGGATCTGCTCGCGTACCAAGGCGAAGGCCGCGTTCAAGGCTGCGGCTTTCCCCTTTCGCGCGTTTGGGGCCACTCGCGTCAGCACTTGCAGGTCGGGCCCGGCAATACTGTCCAACACCGCGCCGGTGTCGTCTTCGGATCCGTCGTTGATGACCAGAATGATCTTGTTAGTAGCCGATACGTTGCGCAGTCGAGTAACACTGTCGGTGATCGTTACCGCCTCGTTGAGTGCGGGCACAAGAAACACCCAGAGGTAGTCCGCCTCATTCCCGGGGGGCGCTGGGCGCCAGATCTTCAGATAGCGACCGCCAGCAACGAACAGAACCAAAGTCCAGACATAACCGATCAAGATCGCCACGAAGGCAATCCAGTAGCCGAAGAAGAGGACCCATTCCAGCATGGTGGCTAGCCCCTAGGATTCCTCGGCCGGGCGTCGCCTGGCCCACAACAGCAGCGCCACGACCAGAAGGACCACGAGGGCCGCGCCAATGATGAGTTGCCATACGTAGGTCGGTAGCGACTGTGGGATATCCAAGGTGACTTCGGTAGGAGCACCCTCGGCGAACTGGACGTATGCCACCCCGACCAAGTTTCGCCATTGATCGGGCGCGTCGTTGGCGAACCCGGCCAGCACGCTCCCAGCATCGGGGGTGCTATCACCGACCTGACCGAGAAGAGCGATGTCGCGATCGCCGTCAGCAAACCCCTGCAACGTGGCGTAACCCGCCGACAACTGGGCGGAGAATTCGGGATCGTCGGGCTGAACCACAGTGGCATTCGAGCCGCCCAGTGGTGCAGCCAATGCGGTGATGGTCGTGGTGTCCGCCCCGGTGATAACGCCCGGTTCGGACAGTCCGGCGAAGTCGTCCGCAGAAACCACGCTGGCCACAAGTTGTTGGTCTCCGATTGACTGCATCCCTGCCAGAAGGCTGCCAGCCTGGGATAGTGCGGCACCGCTACCGGTCGCTGATCCCAGGGCCACCGGGACAGTGGCCCCCAGACTCTGCGGGAATCGATCGAAGCCCTGGCCTAACCCTTGCCCAGCATTGCCCGAGATCGTGCTCCGATCCGCATCGATCGTCACCAAGGCACCCAAGCCGATGGGGTAGCACTTGCCTCCCGGTGGCACGTACTTCAATGAGGCCACCAGTTCGTTGTCCCGTTGCACCTGCTCGGTGCCAAGGTTCAGGTTGACCGCTAACTCGGTCATCTCAGAGAGCGCCACGGATTCCACGAGTTGGTCGTTCCACAAGAAGTCCACTCGGCCCTGGCCACCGTCCGGGAGTTGTGACATCGCACCCACCAACGAAACGGCGATCTCATCGACCGCTTGCCCGAATCCGGACTGGCTGATGTTCCAGGTTGACCGAATCTCCCCCACCCCACTAAGTGAAGCCGGTGCCAGACCGAAATCGGTGAAGGAGGCGGCGTCACTTAGGACCTCGAAGTCGGCTGTCCCAGAGACGTCCGTAGCAGTCCGCTGTTGCAGGATGTCGGTATTCGGATCGCCAAGGGCAATCGCGCCCGACTGCAGTTGTGCGGCGGTTCCGGTGACAACGAGTTGCTCTTCGTCGTTCACTGTAAAGGTGTTGCTGCCCGCTTCTGGGTCTTCCCGGAGCACCACGACTCGATTCAAGAAGTCACCAACGGGCGTGGAATCGGTCGATACCAACTCCACGATCGTTGGCGCTTCATAGCGATAGCTCAGGGCCGCGACCGCCGTTAAGGCCGCGGTCTGTTCGCCAGTTGTGGCGTCCGATGGCACCGCGACCCGGTAGCTGTCCAACCCAGGTGATAAGAAGGTGCCGATGCTCTCGATCGCCGTTGCCTCCGCACGGTAGGTAATTCGGCCGTTCTTGAGTGTGGCCGTGGCGGTGCTGTCGTCGA
>JAHZKU010000010.1 GCA_022600255.1 Actinomycetes bacterium
GGCCACGTATCAGTTTGAGAAGGACTCCACCGCGCAGACCATTCTGAATGCCATGGTGGCGCGGTTTGACGAGGTGGCAGCGGAAACCAACTTCGTCGCCGAAGCCAAAAAAACCAAGTATTCGCCCTACGAGACCCTCATTATCGCCTCGCTGGTTCAAGCCGAAGGGGTCGGAGACGACTACGCCGAGATCGCTAGCGCGATCATCAATCGATTGAACCCGGAAACCGATGGCGGCACCTTTGGACTTCTGCAGGTGGATGCGACCCTGAACTACATTTTCCGGCAGGCCGAATCCAACTTCACGAATACGGAGTTGGATTCGAATAGTCCGTACAACACCTACAAGGTGGCCGGGCTCCCACCGACGCCGATCAACTCCCCAGGGCGGGTCGCCATTGAAGCAGCGTTGAACCCGGCCGATACCGACTACGCCTACTGGGCACACGGGCCGGAAGGTCAGACCTGCCTGGCCGCGACCTTGGGGGAGCATGAACGGAATCTGGCAGGTAAGTGCAGTTGGACGGGCTAGAGCCATCAAGTGGGGTGAAGCGGGCGGCGGTGCTGGGCCACCCCATTCGACACTCCCTGAGTCCGGTGCTGCACAGCGCTGCCTACCAGGCGCTGGGACTGCCCTATGAATACACCGCCATCGACGTGACGGAGGCGGGGTTGGCCGATTTCGTGGCGGACTGCGACGACTCCTGGCTGGGCTTGTCGCTTACCATGCCACTAAAACGAACGGTGCTGCCCCTCTTAGATGCTGTCGATCCGGTTGCCGAGCGGATCCGAGCCGTGAACACCGTGATCTTCTCCGACGGAGAACGATTGGGCTTCAACACCGATGTCGCTGGGATCGCCACAACCTTGCGCGAAATCGAGGTGCAGCAGTATCCGGGGGATGTCGCAATCTTGGGCGCTGGTGCGACGGCCGCGGCGGTTCTTTCGGCGCTGGTGGACCTGCATCCGAGCCGGGTGCGGATCGCCGCTCGTCGGGTGGAGGCAGCGCTGGATGCGGTGGAACTGGCCAGCGAAATGGGCCTGAATGCCGAAGCCACCCTGTGGCAGGACAACACGGATTTGTTGCGTAGTGATCTCCTTGTCTCGACACTGCCCGGAGACGCCGCCGCTATCCTCGCCCCTCATACTCCGCTGCAGCCTGGCAAATTGCTGGATGTCACCTACAGTCCTTGGCCCACAACGCTTGCGCGAGCTTGGGCGGAGGCTGGTGGCGCTGTGGCACCGGGCTATCGCATGTTGTTATGGCAGGCTGCAGTGCAAGTCGAACTCATGACCGGGTTCCAAGCCCCGGTTTCGGCGATGTCTGATGCGCTCCTGGCTGCTCTGGAAGGCTAAACCCGCTAATGCTCGGCAGACTTAGGGTCGATGCTCATCGTGAGTGTGCGGAAGCCATCCGCGAGGCGGATCAGAACATGGAGACGTCATGGCCCAGCTTGGGGAGATACTGCTCTCAGAGGGACTGATCACCCCTGAGCAACTCTCGGCCGGCGTTGCCGAACAGCGGCGTACGGGTCAGATGTTGGGTCGCATCCTCGTGCAACAGGGCGTCCTGAGTGAACCCGATCTCGTTCGGTCGCTGGCGGCTCAGATCGGGTTGCCGTTTGCGGACCTTTCCGAGATCACTGCCGATGGCAGTGTGATCGCGCGTGTTCCTGGCCCGGTTTGCCGCCGGCACTCGGTAATTCCCATTGCGGTGGAGGGCGACACCCTAGTGCTGGCCATGGCTGACCCAGCCAACGTGGTGGCTCGTGACGACATCCGGTCCCTAACGGGAATGAACGTTAAGGTGGTCGTCGCCACCCGGCAGGACGTCATTGCGGCCATCGATCGGTTCTATCGCGTCGATAGCGACCTTGATGACCTGACCACCGTGATGGATACCGAGGAGTCTGAGGATCTATCCGATCTGCGCGAAATCGTGGAGGACGCGCCTATCGTCAAGTTCGTCAACCTGCTCATCACGCAGGGAATCCAGGACGGCGCCAGCGACATTCACCTGGAGCCAAACGAAGGCGATCTGCTCGTGCGCTTTCGGATCGACGGTGTGCTGCACGAGATGATGCGCTCACCCAAGACCATCCAATCTGGCGTCGTGAGTCGGCTGAAGATCATGGCTGAAATGAACATTGCCGAACGCCGGGTGCCACAGGATGGTCGTCTCACAGTCAATGCGCACGGCAGGCAGGTTGACCTGCGCGTGGCCACCCTGCCCACCGTGTGGGGTGAAAAGGTCGTCATGCGAATCTTGGACAACTCCACGGCGAAACTGGATCTGGCTGACCTAGGGTTTTCCAAACGCAACTACGACACGTTCTCGCAGTCCTTCATGCGCCCATATGGAATGTTGCTGGTGACCGGCCCGACCGGTTCTGGCAAGTCCACGACCCTGTACTCAACGCTCAACATCATCAGCCGGCCCGAAGTGAACATCATTACGGTGGAAGACCCGGTCGAGTATCGACTGCCTGGGATCAACCAGATCCAGACCAACCCAAAAGCCGGGCTCACCTTTGCCGGCGCCTTGCGGTCCATCCTGCGCGCCGACCCCGATATCGTGCTGATCGGTGAGATTCGCGATCGTGAAACAGCCCAGATTGCCATCGAGGCTTCGCTGACCGGTCACCTAGTGCTGACGACCCTACACACCAACGACGCCCCTAGTGCTATCACCCGTTTGGTGGAAATGGGTGTGGAACCATTTTTGGTGGGTTCGGCCTTGGACTCGGTTCTTGCCCAACGCCTGGCTCGACGGCTCTGCAAGTCCTGCAAGGAGGAGTATCGACCCACCGAGGAAACTCTGGATGCTGCACGGTTCCCCTTTGATGAAAAGAAGGGCCCGCCCAAGCTCTATAAGGCCAAAGGCTGTCACAAGTGCGCCAACACGGGGTATCGCGGTCGCTTGGCCTTACACGAGGTGATGCCAGTGACCGAAACGCTGGAGCGAATGGCCGTTGAGCGAGCCACCACCGCCGAGATCACCAAGACTGCCTACGCGGAGGGAATGATGTCTCTGCGGGACGACGGCTTGGAGAAGGTACGCCAAGGCGTTACCTCTTTGGATGAGATCTTGCGCGTCGTGCTGTGATGGGCCGCGCGGCTAATCCATTCAGTTGCGCTCAGCCCTGAGTCGCATTCGATTGCGGCATTTCAGGAACTGATCACTACGGCCGATAGTTCTTATGCGTGGGTGAAATCAGGAGGTGTCGTGGCTGAGTACGTGCCCGGTCGGGGTCTTTCGGCCGATTCGGAATCCGTTGCGACGGCGAGCCGGACTGCGCCGCCGCCACCCCCGCGTCCCGCCCACCCCAGCGCTGCACCCCCGCCACCAGCTCCGGTGCCTACCCCAGCGGCACCAGCTCCAGCGGCACACGTTCCAGCGGCACCAGCCCCGGCAGCACCAGCGCAGACCAAACCTGAGCCGGCGGAAGCACCGGACGAGCAGCCACCCGCTGAGCCGGTGCCGCCCAAGCCCAACCGCACCAGGCAAGCGGGCCTGAATCGGGGACTTCCGACCCAGGGCAACGCACCTCGTGAGCCGGTTGGTCTCACCGAGCCGGCCACCGACGAGTCCGCCTACAAACGGGCCACAACCGAGGAGCAGGCGCAGGAAGAGGACATCTCCTTACCCGAGGTCATTGATCGGATGATGGAGTTGAAAGCGTCAGACTTGCACCTCAGTGTGGGATCACATCCGGCCGTTCGGGTCAACGGCGAGCTGATGCGCCTCGAGGAGTTTCCGGTCATGGCCAAGGACATGATCCAACGTACGATCTACGGCGCCATTAACCAGACCCAGCGGGAGCGCTTCGAGGAGAATCTGGAGCTCGACTTCTCCTACAGCTTGCCGGGCAAAGGTCGATTCCGCGTGAACGTTTATCGGCAACGAGACTCCTTGGGTGCGGCCTTTCGCATGATCCCTTACGAGATCAAGACGCTAGACCAGTTGGGCATGCCGCCTGCTGTGCGTGACTTCGCGCCGATGCCGCGCGGCTTCGTTTTGGTGACCGGGCCCACCGGGTCGGGAAAATCCACCACCCTGGCCGCATTGGTAGACGAGGCCAACAAGACGCGCCGCGACCACATTATGACCGTGGAAGACCCCATCGAGTTCCTGCACAAACACAAGAAGTGCCTGATCAATCAGCGCGAGGTGGGCTCGGACACGCTCAGCTTTAACCAGGCCTTGAAGCACGTACTGCGGCAAGACCCGGACATTATCTTGGTTGGTGAGCTGCGTGACTTAGAGACGATTTCGGTGGCGCTCACCGCAGCTGAAACGGGTCACTTGGTTTTTGCCACTCTGCACACCCAGGATGCCGCCCAAACCATCGATCGCATGATCGATGTGTTCCCGCCGCACCAACAGCAGCAGATTCGGCAACAGCTCGCAGGCGCGCTACAAGGGGTGGTTTGCCAGTCGTTGTGCCGCACGTCCGATGGCCGTGGTCGGGTGGCCGCCACCGAACTGCTCATTGTGACGCCAGCAATTCGGAACCTGATTCGAGAGGGTAAGACGCATCAGATCTACTCCTCAATGCAGGCTGGTGCGAAACATGGCATGCACACCATGGACCAGCACTTGGCCCAGTTGGTTCGCGAACACAAGATCACCTATGAGACGGGGTTGGACAAGTCCCATCACGTCGAGGACTACATGCGACTCTGCGGCAGGAGCTGATCATGGCTGACACTGCGACATTCGAATATCAAGTCCGTGACAAGGGCGGCAAGGTCGTCAAGGGCAAGATCGACGCGGAGTCGCCCGCCGCGGTAGCCAATCGACTGAAGTCGATGGGTTACGCGCCTATCTCGATCGAAGAGAGCGGCACCGGCCTAAACCGGGACATCAACATCCCTGGACTGGGCGAGAAGATCAAGCTCTACGACATTGCCGTGCTTTGTCGCCAGTTCGCCACGATGATCAACTCGGGACTGACCCTCTTGCGAGCCTTGTCGATATTGGAGGATCAGACCACCAACAAGGCCTTGGCCAAGATCATTGGGGTAGTCCGGTCTCGGGTAGAGGGTGGGTCCTCGCTATCGGCGGCCTTGGGAGAACACGAAGACGTGTTCCCGCCGCTGATGATCAACATGGTCCGCGCCGGTGAGGTCGGCGGCTTCCTCGATGAAGTTCTCCTGCAGATTGCGACGAACTTCGAGGCCGAGGTGCGGTTGCGCCAGAAGGTCAAGTCCGCGATGACCTACCCTGTAATGGTTTTTGTGATGGCAATTCTCGCACTCACCGCGATGCTGCTTTTTATCGTTCCAACCTTCGAGGGGCTATTCTCTCAGCTGGGCGGAGAACTGCCGCTGCCCACCC
>JAHZKU010000121.1 GCA_022600255.1 Actinomycetes bacterium
CATCCAGGTTCAGAAGCCTTGCCCTTGGGACGCCGGGCCCGGGAGCAGGAATATCGCCCGCGCACCAATGTCAGGCTTGCCAAACATCGCCCGGGCTACTTACCGATTTTGACGTTTGCGTGGACCTCGACCGAGAAGGCCGCGCTTTTCGCAATCTCGTGCGGTTCGGCCGCCCTCGCGATTCCGAGGTCACCAACGTCGTTTCCCGGTTCCATCCTGAGGCTAAACCCAGTCATTAGGTGGCTGGTCCACCGAGTTTCAAGGATCCAGAAGCTGGCAATAGAACTTGGACATGGGTGCAGACTCCGGAGATCTGCTCATCGTGCCTAGCCTCGCCCAATTCATACGACCGCCACCAATCCGATCACAATCTGCTCTTGATCAGGTCGGCAACTACCGCCCTCTGAAACCACAAGTGGTGGGTCGCCCGGCGCTGTTCGACACAGACAACCCACCACGGTGGTGATTAGTCAGACGGTTACGTGGTCTGACTCGTCTGAACACTAAGTGCAATGGCTGTTAGGTTGGCGACCGTCCATCCCAAACTGCCGCCGTCGTCGTCGCACGTGATAGCTGACTGCGAAACGGTGCAATCGACCAATGCGCCCGTGCCGGTCGGTGTAACGGCAGCGGTTGTCGTCCCGTTTGTCGTCAAATCGTCGCTGACGTTGTAGACGATCGATGCCAGCGTGTCGCCGGAGGAATCGGTATAGGTGAAGTCCGTTGATGTGACGGTAACACCAGACACGCTGTTGGATGCGTCACCCATGAAGGGATCGGCCGTCAGTGTGTTAGCAGCGGTATAAGCTGACCCTCCTGCTACCACTAGGGCCGCACCGGCAAGAGCCGCACCGATCTGCGTCGATTTCTTCATTCTGTACTCCTGTGTGAGAAGTGTCGGACTGTGACTGCCGCCACCCGATCACTTTTAGTTACTTAAACGTACTGAGAGTGTCGGACGGTTTCTTCAAGGAAGCCATCTTTAGACCCAGATGGAGCAAACCTGGCGCTCCTTAGGTCCAGATTTGAGAGCATCTGCCCGGAAAAGGCACGGCATGATTGCCGAACTGCTTCAGCGGTTACAGGCGCGGCGGTGCAGCGTGCCTGGGGTAGGAACGCCAGCACGGGGAACTTGTTCGCGTGGGACTTCCGCGTCTGGCACCGGGACCTGCCGGAGGGAGCTGACCGGGCTGCCCTGCGGCTCGGCCTCCGTGTTGCAGTCGTGTTCGCGGCGTGCGTGCGCGATCCTGTTCAGGATGGATTCGGCCGAGATGTCCGATGCTGAACGGTCAGCCCAGCCGAGCAAACTACCTGGGCATTTGGAAGGTTTCGTAGACCTCTACAGAGCCACCACGCTGGAGGGTGGGGCACCCGGCGGCGATTTCTGCGGCCGCGTCCAGATCCGAAGTGCTAACAACCGTATAACCGGTGAGTTGCGAAGTGCCGGAATCAGATACCCCATCGCTGGTCACTGTCTTTGACGCTCCGAAGGGGTTACCACCATCGACCAGTTGCGCGCCCATGCCGCGGTACCACTCGCCCCAGGCGGCCATTTCCGCTGCAACTGCTGCTTCGCCCTCTGGCATGCCTCCGCCGGTGTAAGCGAGTACGTAGTTGGTCATCTTGGATTCCTAACGTCGATTGGCTCGCGGGACTCAACAGACCCATGCCCAGCAGGCCTCACATTCCGACCGGTTGGCCGGGGTGCCCGCGAGCCTACCCAACAACGCCGCGGGTCGCGCCCGGGGTTGCTCAGCATGGGGGATGGTTCGGCGCCCGGCCAGTCACCGTCACCGAGCCCCACGGCCAGCGCGACCGGGACGACGACTCCAGGTGATTCCAACGCCGATTACACCAGCTGCGCCAAACGGTACGGCGAACTCGTTCTCCAGATGAGAGTCTCAGGTGTTGAGCCATCCGCTACCCAGTTGGATCGGTGGACGGCAGACGCCGAGACTGCGGCAGAGTTGGCTCGCGACAACGATGTGGCCGGGGCCAGGGCAAAGATTTGTGGCACAGCTAAAGAGGTGGAGGCAGTTGTCGGCGGCTGATCCGGATCTCGGCAGTTCAGCTTTCGGGGTCCCTCGGTGAAGAAGTTCCATGGGAGTCGGCTAGTCGTGGAGGAAGAATGACCAGATCGCTCGCAGCAGTCCTGCTCGTAGGCGGAGCCACGTTGGCCCTCTCGGTGTCCGCGTGCTCCTCAACCTCAGACACGTCAGAGTCGGCCAGTCCGATGGCGACGACCAGTTCATCGGCGAGCGCAGATCCTGGTGGTAATGCGTTGCCCAGCCCGACATTCACCGGCGCCAACGCGGACTTCTGCAACGAGTTCGTGAAGATCGGTCTGGCGGGCGAAGATGTGGCGAAGACCATGCAGGGCGGAGATACTTCCGCTCAACAGCAGGCACAGGCCGCCTTCGATGCGCAGCTTTCGGGTTTGGAATCGTCCCTACCAGAAGATGCACCGACCGCTGTCCAGACCGCAGTGCAGGAGTTGAAGACTGTCCCCGGCGAGGACTCGCAGACCTTGAGTGGTGACAAGCTGGAGTCGTTGATGGACACGTTGGGCGAGTACGCCGGAAAGGCCTGTCCGACAGCGGCCCCGACCCCGGCCGGCTGACCTCTTGGAGTAGATCGCGGCGTGCTGACCTGCCGGCGCCGGCTTGTCATGTGCGTAGCTTGGTGTCACGGTCCGGTGGGCACGAGAGCCCTGTGTCAACCTCTCGGGCCAAATGGTAGGCAGGGGTTTGGCGAATGAAGCGATTTTGATCTGCATTCATCGCCGCCCGAATCCCGAGCTCAAGCACGTCCGGACTCGAATCCCGACCCCTGGCCAGTGGGAGTCCCCTCGCTTGCAGCGGGGGTCTCGGAAGCGAGGCTTCGGTACGTTGAAGTTGGAGAATGCCCAGTATTGTCAAGGCCGCACAGCATTGATTCCCGGTCCTAGGGATGGTGACGCGTTGCCCCACATTGAGGTCGGGACATTTCTAGCAACCCGTGTCCGGCTGGTGACCCCAGAAACTGGTCCTGGTTGCTGTGTGACGCAGCAGTTGGCGCGACCAATCTCCACCACGCCGACCACTAGGTCACCGGCTCTCGGATTCGTCCTGGTCGCGGGGCCCCTCCCCGTCGGTAAGCGGGCGCGCTTTGAAGGCCGACACTAACGTCGGCAGCGTTGGGTAGATGTGATCGGTTCCGATGTCCTTTATGAGGCCCGTAGGCTCCAGGTCTTCTATCAGCTCCCGCTTGGCACGCACGAGCACGAGTCGAACACTTTGTAGCTTCAAATCTTGCTGCAGACGTTGTAGCGTCTGCGTGGCCGTAGCGTCCACCTCGATGATCGCCTCGCAATTGAGTGCGAACCAATCCAGCGAAGGCTCCCGCTCTTTGGCGAGTTTCATCGCACTGTGCAGGAAGTTGTCGGCGTTGGCGAAGAAGAGCGGGGAATCGTAGCGGAACACGAGCAATCCGGGCACTTCAACGGCATCGGGGAAATCGTCCACATCATGCATCCCCGGTACTTCGGGCACGAGGCCGAGCGCCGAAGAATGGGGCCGAGCGACCCGCGTCAGCAGCTCTAGGACGGACACGGAAATCGCAATCAACACGCCATACAGCACCCCCGCCACAAGGACTCCGACAACAGTCAAGGTCGCCAGTAGGAACTCAGTACGTCGGAACTGCCAAAGTCGCAGGTATTCGGTCCGATCAATCAGCAGGACCGCTGCATGCACCACAAGAGCTGCCAATCCCGCCTGAGGCAGTACGGCCAGAACCGGGCCAGCGAACAACAACACCGCGATCAGGCCAACGGCAACCACCAGGGAATACCCCTGCGAAGTCGCCCGACTCGACCTGGCTACAGACGTTCGACTTCCGCTGCTGGACACCGGCATGCCCGACAGGACCCCCGCCCCCAGATTCGCGACCCCCAGAGCGCGCAGTTCAACCCCGGCCTGAATCGGCGGATCATCCGGTTCTCGGAAGGCCCGTCCTGTCAATGCGACATCGGTGAACGCAACCAGAGAGACCCCCAAGGCACCCACAACAATCAACTGCCACTCCGGGCCGGTGAGGTTGGGTAGTGAAGGCATGGGCAGGCCTGCAGGCACATCACCAACCAGCGGTACGGGCAGCCCCAGCGCTGCCAGGACTGCGGCGAATCCCGCAGCGACGACCATGGCAATGAGCGGTCCGGGGAGTTTGGGCCACAACCATCGCAACCCGAACAGCAGGGCCAGAATGCAGGCAGACAGCACCACGTTCGCGATGTCAGCCTCACCAAGGGACCCCATGACCTGCCAAATGTGCCCCACGACCGATTCGTATTCGACTTGAATGCCGAACAGACGATCGAGCTGACCTTCGATCATCAAGAGGGCGATGCCGGTCATATAACCGACCAGGACCGGCCTGGAGAATAGGTCTGCGATGAAGCCGAGCCGGAGCGCACTTGCCAGCACACACACGACCCCCACACCCAGCGCCAACGCAGCCACGAGCGCCGGATAGCGATCGGGATTCGTCACGACCAGAGGCGCCACGACAGCTGCACTCATCAAGGCCACACTCGATTCCGGACCCAGGCTGAGCAGCCTTGAGGTTCCCAAAATCGCGTAGATCACAAGGGCCGGCAGGCAGGCCCACAGCCCGACTATGGGCGCCACGCCGGCCACCGTAGAGTAGGCCATCACCTGCGGCACGAGATAGACCAGAACCGTGATTCCGGCCACCACGTTGCGACGACCCCACGGCTTCAGATCACCTGATATCCCGGGGAAGACCCGGGCTACTAGCCGACGCCAACTGGCTGCAGGCTCCCCCATCGACATGACGCAACCCTAGTGCTCGAGCCAGACCGGTGGGCGGTTCGTCATCGGGACGTCCGACCTAGTGGGTCATAGGCACCCTAAGCCGCCAGGACTTCGCGTGTCTCGTGCTAGGCCTCACCAACCCGATGAGCCGAAGGATCGTCGGCAATAGCCCCAGCAGGACTCAGACCGTCAACAGCAATTCAACCGCCAACACCACCAAGATGCACCAACAAAGGGTCGTCGGCGACCAGGGTCAGCTTGCATGCTTGGGATCAAGGCGCCGCAGTTCGTGGCATCCCCACAGCAGCTTGCCTGGTTGTCACGCTGCCGAAGCCAGGCGCTGCTAGCGTCGCGGTGTGGACTTGGTTGCCCCGGGTATCGGGACTTTACGTGAATCGCCGCTGCACGCCAGCTTGAAGGCGCACTTCGGGGCGGGCGCCCGATCCGAGGTGGCTGTCGCGGGCTATGTCATTGATCTAGTGCGCGGTGATGAGCTCGTGGAGATTCAGACTAGAGGATTCTCCGCCCTGCGCCCGAAGCTCAATGCGCTGTTGCCAAATCACCAGGTCCGAGTTGTGCACCCGATCCCCAGCCACAAATGGATCGTGAAAGTTGCTGACACCGGGGAGATTCTCAGCCGGCGCAAATCGCCCAAGCGTGGTTCCACGGTGGACGTTTTTGCGGAGCTGGTCAGCATTCCGTCGGCGCTTGCCGACCCAAACTTCAGCTTGGACATCGTACTGACGCACGAAGATGAGGTGCAGCGATACGACGGCAAGCGCGGCTGGCGCCGCCGCGGGTGGGTTGTGCAGGAGCGGGTGCTGCTGGAACTAGCCGGAGTGACCCGAATCGAACAGCCCGCTGACCTCTGGAAACTGTTGCCACAGTCGCTGCCTAGGGAGTTCACCACCGCAGACCTCGCCACTGGTATCGGCTGCCAACGCCGGGTGGCCCAACAGGTGGCCTACTGTCTCCGTAAGCTGGGTCTGGTCGAGTCGGTCGGGAAACGGGGCAACACCATCCGGTACTGCAGGACTTAGTCGTCGCGGCTGCCTACCTGGCGCGGCGCGCGGGGCATGAGGCTCTGGGCGCCCTGCCCCACAAAGCGACTCCCTACTTGGGCGCGGCTGGTCTTAGCGCCCCAGTCGGCGACGTTGGCGTGGGTGCAACGATCGCTTCCCCGAGTAGGCCCTCTAGGAGTTCGGCGCCTCTTGCACCGCCGCCAGCGGAGCCGAAGGCGGCCGCCAATTGCTCCGCGCCAGGTGTCATCGCCAGAGCGTCCGAGACCCCCTTGCGCACGCGCGTTGCGGATAGTTTGCTGCGTGGCACCATCGTGCCCGCGCCGCACTCTCGCACCCGGCGGGCGGTTTCATTCTGGTCCCGGCCCCAAGGGATCACGCAGACCGGTACGCCCGCCGCTAGCGCCCGTTGGGTGGTGCCCATTCCGCCATGCGTCACAAGCACGTCTACCTCTGCTAAAACGGCGGCGTGGGGGAGGTGGCGTGTGATTCGAACTCGATCATTTGGGGCGTGAAACCGACTCGGATCCAGCGCAGCCGTTGTCACAATCACACTGCCGGGCTGATCGGCTAGCGCCGCCAAGGCCGTGTCGATGATGGCCCCGTCATCCTGGAACTCTGTGGAGACGCTGACGAGGACGCGTGGGTGGGGCAAATCCCCGATCCATTCCGGGGCAGTTTCGGGCTCGGTCCATAGGCCCGGGCCGATCGCGCGGATCGACTCAGGCCAGTCGCGACGCGGGTAGTCGAATGGTTCTGCTGTGCGATACAGGAGTAGGTCCGCTCTGTCATAGACGTCGGCGTAAGAGTCCAGCGCCGCAACCCCAAGCTTCGCGCGAAGGGCATTGAGTTTCTTGATGCTGTTGCGCGTGGCGCGCTTGGACAAGCTCCAGACCACGCGATCTCGGATCCGATCCAGCCGATTTTTTGGTGGGGGAAAGCCTGGCCCGAACGCTGGCACATCGGGTGAGGGTGCGGGGAGGCAATAGGGCAGGAACATGGCCCACGGCCGGGACTGGCCCTCTGCGAAAGCGGCGGCCCCCCAGGAGTTCGCGTCGACTACGAGCAGATCTGGGTCCAGTTCGGCTACGACCTCGCGCAGGTCCGTGACTTCGTGTGAGGCCCGCTCCTGCCAGCACGCCCCTGTGATCTGGAGTTGCTTTAGGGGGTTGCTTCCCTTGTAATCCGCAAGGGCGAGAGAGGCAGTGTCGGTCGATATCGGGCGATGCTCTAGCCCTGCACGCTCAACCAAGTCCACTTCGCTCGTGAGTGTCTGCATCACCACCCGGTGCCCCATCGAGCGTAGGGCGACCGCGACATCCATCATCGGGTTGAGGTGTCCTCGGGCGGGTGAGGTGTAGAACAGGATTGTGCTCATTTTGACTCCAGTTGTGCGTGAACCAGTTGGGACATGACGGCTTGGGTGGCTGCTGCAGACCTGTGCAGGTCTAGCCGCAGCACCTTCCATACGTAGATGTCGGTAGCGACGACGAGTGCATCGATTGCCGCTTGGGTCGGATCGGCCAGCATCGGTTGGAAACACCGTTCCACCCAAGTTCGGTGGAACGTGCGACCGGTGGCCACCGCTTCTTTAGCCAGTTCATCCCCAGTGTCTTCTTGCCGCAGGAGATTTAGCACGAGTCGTCCCTCGGCCTCGTAGTGGGCGCAAAGGTTCGTAATGGCGGATTCAACATCTTCATCGGCAGGATCAGCCAGCTGGTCCTGAATCCTCGCGGAGACCCGTTCGCGTACCGCAGCCAGACAGCCATCACGGGATCCCATGTGCCGCAGGACGGTTTGAACGCTCACCCCCGAACCCGTTGCGATGGCTTGCAGTGTGACCTCACCAATCGGGAGTGAACTAAGCAACTCCTCGGTGCAATCAGCGATCCGCTCGTTGGTGCGGCTCGCGCTCTCGCTGCGTCGGGCCATGTTGTAGGTGCGTGTCACGAAACCTCCTTATTGATGAGAACCCTATCAACATGAATATTCCATGTCAATCTAGGTAACATGAATATGCGTGCAGGGCGCCGCCAGACAAGCTTGGGCGACCCGGTGGGGCGCCCGGCTACTCTGGAGATCACCGAGGGTAGCGATCCCGGGGTGCGCGTAAGCCGATCAGGACGGACTGTGAAACGCAGGGAAGGTGTTAGCGACATGAGACCAGAGGACCGCAAAGAAGACCAGAGCGGCGACGACCAGGAGGGCGAGAATCGGGCGTGCCGTGAATGCGGTGGACCCATGGCAGAGGACTGGCGGTTGCATCAGGGTGATCCGAACAATGCGCTGTGTGAGAAGTGTTGGCGGAACTCCCATTGGGGGCCAGTAGAAGCGAGGGGGGTTTAGCGGACGCTCGGCGAGCACGCCCCACCCCAACCCGTCGCAAGCCGCACCGGTGCGCTACCGAGCCATCACAGCAATTGAAATATGGAACCGGGCTGTGAGCCGCTGCGGACTGACTCTTCGCGGATGAACTACTGGTCGCTGTCGCCGGGGTAATCGCGCGCGCCACCGGTGACTAGGGCCACCTTCATGTCGACGGCCTGTAGTCCCGCATCGTCCAGCTCAGCGCGTAGTTCTTCGGGTTTTACTGCGTCAGGTGGGGCGCCCAGAGCCACGATCATCAGCACGCCGTTCTCGACGCCGATCTTGGTGATGACCCAGTTTTGCTGGTCCGCCCACTCTTGGGCGATCGGGGTTGCTGTGTAGCTGATCCTCGCGTCTTGAATGATGCTAAATGAGCCGAAGCCCAAGGGGATGGCAACCACAATCACGAGGCCCACCACCCGGGCAATCCCCCGCTTGCTCAGGTCACCAACCTCTCGTCCCGACTCGACCGCAGCTTCCCGGACTTTGAAGACGAGCATGGCCATGGTGCCGGTGAAGATGATGGCCGCCACGTTAGTTCCGAACAGGACCAACGCCCCGAACGCTTCGTTGTAGTTGGTTTCCTGGAGCACGAGTCCGCACACGGCCAGCGGAGGCACCAGCGCAATTGCGATGGCCACACCCGGCAGGGTGTCCGATACGTCTTTGCGGACAAGAGCGAAGGCGCCGACGAGGCCGGTGGCCAGCGCCGCTACGAGATCGATCATCTTCGGATTGATGCGGCTGGCGATCTGCGAGTTCCCGTCGGAGGTGAAGGTCCAGTCCAACAAGCCCGCCAGGTAACCCAGAGCGATCACGAGTAAGGCGCCGAC
>JAHZKU010000122.1 GCA_022600255.1 Actinomycetes bacterium
AGGCCGGCCTGCTCGATGGCCACCCCGAGGGCCGTCGTTTGGTTCAGATGGTTGGCCCCGAGCAGCAGGGCCACGGCAGCGGATGCGTCGCCCGGGTCTTGCGTCTCGGCCGCGCCCGCGATCGCCTCGTAGGTGTGCCTGTAGTCCACCAATCGCGCGGCCTGGCTGGTGAGGCTGACCGTCAGCCCACCAGTGATTGCGCGGGACAAATAGTCGATCCGACCGAAGCCGATCACGTCTGGCCGAGACTTCAACGCCTCGCGCGCGACGCGTTGTGACATGGGGTCTAGGGCTAAGACCGACGTCACGGAGGGATCCTTGTCGAGTTCGGCAATCAACCGTTGTGCGCCTTGAACCCTAGTGTGGATCTTGCGCGGTCCCAGATTCTGGACCCGCCGCAAAACCCGTTTGGGCGTGGTCTTAGCCGGTACTTGCACACGCATGCGCAGAACGCGAACCTCCGTGTCGGGTAGTGCATCTCGAACCGAATCGACATCAATCTGGTTTGCCTTGGTCTGCAGCAGGATGACTGGTCCGGACGGTCGCCATTGGCCCTCTGCCGCGCCGCTCGCGGGAGCAGTGTCCACTGATCTAGGCATCTTGCACTCCCTAACGTCTAATGCCGCCTGCGCGGTGTGGCACCTCGGCGAACACAGGGCCCTGTCTCGTTTGCCGAAGCTGCGGCCTTGCTCGTCACTCGAGGCAGCGCCCCGGTGAGCTTAGGAGCCTCGCGACCGATCAATACCGTTCCCCTGAACACAGTAGTGGCAGGACGAACCTGTGGCTCTGCCGACCGGTTCCCCGGTTATGCTGCTTCGGCCGCGGGTTTTCCGGGCCCCGGTCTTGTCCCGGTTCCCAGATGGGTCCCTTGGATGGCCCGGAATGGGATGGGTCCGGCCACGTTCGCGTTTGCCGCGCAATCGCCTTGGGTAGACTCCTAGCGTTGCCGAAGGCTGGGCCGCACCCAATGATGGATACCCTCGCCCGTGACGGCAATGCTGGCAGACACCGAGACGTTGCAGAATAGGTGGTTAGGTGAGTCCGGATTCTTGGCTTCCCCCCCGAGGTGTGCTGTTGCATATCGGACCCCGGAAAACCGGCACAACCGCGTTGCAGTCCGCCATCGCAGCGGCGCGGCCGGAACTGCGTCAGCAAGGCATCATTTACCCCGGTAAGGTTGCCCAACACATTCAAGCCGCTGGCGCGGTCCAACAGCGCAGCCTGATCGGGATGGCGCGGGGAGAGAAGGCCGACATGTCGGTCTGGGATGACTTGGTAGCTGAGGTCGCCGAACGTGACGATAAGGCGATTGTGTCGTCGGAAAACTTCGGTTCGGCGGTGCCGGAGATCATCCCCAAGATCATCAACGACTTGGGTGGGCCGCAAGTGAAAGTGCTTATCACCATCAGACCGATCGGGGAGATGCTGCCTAGCCTCTGGCAGCAGAAGATCAAGGGTGGCCAGACCATTCGGTTCGACGACTGGCTCGCGAAACAACTCAAGGGTAATTTCAAGCAAGAGATGTGGCACGCGCAGCGCCACGACCAACTGGTGCAGCGCTGGGTGGATGTGGCCGGAGCCGACTCAGTCGCGGTGATGCCGGTCATCTCAGCGCGCCGCGACGACCTGTACCGTAACTTCGAAGAGCTAGTGGGCATCACCCCCGGGCTGCTGAAGCCGACCCGTTCTAACCGCTCCCTGACCGCATCGGAAGCGGAGTTGCTACGCGAACTACACGAGCGCATTGATCTGCAGCGAACCGATCCTCAGTTGTATCACCGCTGGGTTCGCCAAGGTGCGTTCAAGAGCTTGGTCGAGCGTCGTACCCCAAGCAAGGACGATCCGAAGGTCGTGCTGCCCCGCTGGGCGGCCGAGCGCGCACTTGAGATCGAGGAGATGATGCTGCCCGGGATCGCTAACTCGGGGGCCCATATTGTCGGCGACCTAAACGATCTCATTCCCGCCCTGCCGCAGGTGGATGAAGCCGCCGAAATCGTAGCCCCCCCGACCAGCGTTGACAACGACGTTGCGATTGAGCTGTTTGTTGGCCTCCTCGAGAAGGCCAACAAACAGTCGCAGCGGGATGCCAAAAAATCTCGGCGCAGGCTCCGCAAATCAAAGGGGAATATGACGAAGATGTCCACGGCGGAGATGGTCAGCGAGATTGCCCGACGCGGCAAGGCGAAGGCCACCTCCGTGGTCAAGAAAGACTGAACTAGAGCAAACCCGGCACCGATCAAGCAGGAACCTGGAAGGCTGAGAGACGTGAGTAGCGCAACGCGGAGACGCAACAAGGAGACTGGTGCGTGGTTGAACCTTGGTTAGGGCCTGGAGCGGTCTTGCTTCACATTGGCCCGAGAAAGACCGGTACCTCGGCTCTGCAATCGGCGCAAGCTGCGGTGATCCCCGAGCTACTCGATGCCGGAGTGACGTATCCGGTGGACGGCCGACACCGGCGGGCGGCCAAAGCAGTGCTGGGCCGAATCCGGTGGGGCGGGGATGTCCCGGACGATTCGTTTTGGGAAGCCTTGGTGGCGGAGGTCAGGTCTCGGCCAGATCGTGCGGTGGTCAGCAACGAAATCTTTGCCTCCGCCACCGCGGAACAGGCTGACCGTATCGTTGCTGATCTAGGTCAGCAAGAGACTTCGGTTCTCATGACGCTGCGTCCCCTGGAAAAGATGCTCCCCAGCCTGTGGCAACAGGCCATCAAGCGAGGTCGGACCCTGACTCTTGAGGCTTGGCTGGAACGGGCCCTAGACGAGGCTGCTGCTGATCGGTTTCGTCACTTGAACAGATACGATCAGCTCGCAATGCGTTGGGCGGACATCGTTGGGGTCGATCGGGTAGCGGTGTTGGTGGCGGATTCATCCCGGCCAGATGCCCTTTTTCGGGACTACGAGTCGTTGGTTGGGATCCCGCAGGGGCTACTGAAGCCCGAGCGCGTCAACCGATCGTTGACACTGCCGGAGGCCGAGGTCATTCGGGCGTTTAACCAGCGCAATGATTTGGTCGACAGCGACCCAGGCTTGTTCCAGCGCTGGTTTCGCACCGGTGCGTTTCGCGCGTTGGTAGAGAACCGTACGCCGCCCGCTGATGAACCTAAGGTCCGCTTACCCCCTTGGGCGCTGGCGCGGGCTAGGGAGATTCAAGCCGAGATCACCGCGGGGATTCGGGAAGGCGGCGTGGCAATCTTTGGAGATCCGACCACACTCACCGGCCAAGCTTCGGTGTCGGATGCGGCAGCTCCGGCAGAGGCAACGACGGAAGCTGCCACCACGATCGCGACCGAACTGCTAGTTGGGCTGTTGGATAGTGCACAAGTCACACGCGCGGAGCTAGCCGCGGAGGTGGTCAAGGTCAAAAGGCAGCGAAACAAAGCCCGCGCCAATGCTCGGCGCCGAAAGCGACCGGACACTCAGGAAAACCGTCGGTCGCTGTCCTCCATCAAAGCTGGTGTGCGCCGTCGACTCCCCGGTGCCTGAGTGTTGCGCGTGAGGGCTTACTAGCCAGCACCGCGGATTTCCTGAGGTCCGGCACCTCCGCTAGCTGGTTCCTGACTGACTCAACTCTGGAGAAGGGCCTCTGCCACGTGGGTTGCGGCTTTTCCTGAACCGTAAAGCCCCGGCGCCGGATCGGCTGGTTTGCTGGCGTTGGCCCAGTTGTTGGCTTGGTCCAGATCTGGGTCCAAGGTATTCCAGCCCGCAGTCACAGTTTCCACCCATTCGGTCTCGGTCCGGACCGTAATGCACGGAACGTTGACGAGGTAAGCCTCCTTTTGCAGCCCGCCACTGTCTGTGACCACCGCACGTGCACCCGCCATGACCGCAATCATGTCGGGGTAGCGGTAGGGTTCCACTGTGTGCAGCGCACCACCGGCAAGGGACAGGCCCGCGTCGTTGGCTTTGGCGACGAGGCGCGGGTGTGCGGTGAGCACGACCGGTATCGGCTGAGACCGCAGCGCAGCCAAGATCGCACCCAGGCGCGCCGGGTCATCGGTGTTCTCGGCCCGATGGATTGTTGCCAACAGATAGCCCTGCGTTTGAGACACCCCTGCTGGTAGTTGTGGCGGGGTCGCCGACTCAGTCACGCGCAGGCAGACGTCCGCCATGACGTCGCCGACGAATTGGGTTCGATCGGCTAGGCCTTCCCGGCGCAGGTTGTCCATGGCGAGTTCCGTGGGAGCTAGCAGCAAATCCGATGCGTGATCGGTCAGAACCCGGTTGTGTTCTTCGGGCATGAGGCGGTTGAAGGATCGCAGCCCGGCCTCAAGATGGGCCAAGGGCAAGTGCAGTTTGACCGCTGTGATCGCGGCCGCGAGCGTGGAGTTCGTGTCGCCGTAGGTGAGTACCCAATCGGGCTGCTCTTCGCTGAGCACCGGTTCCAGCTTGCTCATCATCTCCCCGGTCTGAGCGCCGTGACGGCCCGATCCAACCGCGAGGTTGTAGTCCGGGGTGGGGATCACGAGGTCAGCAAAGAACGCGTCTGACATTCGTTCGTCATAGTGTTGGCCGGTATGCACGATCTGATGATCGATGCCAGCGGCGGAAAGCGCCTCGGCTACGGGTGCCAGTTTTACGAACTGGGGCCGAGCCCCCACCACGCTGATGACCTTCATGACGCATGCTCCTTGGTTTCCCTGACCCAGTTGGCCAATACCTGGCCACTGTACTGACCGTCGTGGTACTTCCTGGCATACGCGCGACCGGCTTGCCCCAGTTCCTGTCTGCGCTCAGGTTCCCCGGCCAACTCAACGAGCGTCTCGCGCAATGTTGTGGGGTCGACGTGCACGGTGGGTAAGTCGCTGGGATACCGGTCCGCAATGAAACCCGTCGTGTTGGCTAGTACCACGCGACCGGCCGCCATCGTCTCGGCTGCCGTCGCACTGCACAGGTTCATCAGCACTTGGTCGACCACGATGTCGGCTTGCTCCAGCACGGCTGGCATATGCGACGGTCGAATCCCGCGGATTCTGCGGTAGTGAATGATCCCGCTTTCATGGAGTTCGGTGAGGATCGGGTCGATGATGTCGCTGCCTTTGAAGCCGGCGTGAGAAGGAGCATGCACGACGACGGGGGGAGTCCTTGGCGCGGCCAGAAGTGCAGTTGTGTCAAAGAAGTTTGGGTCGACCACCTGCGGGAGCCACTCGGCAGTCGGCACATCGTCAATAAGGTCGAGCGTTGAGACGAAGGTGGGCCCGTCGTAGTCGGCCAATAGGGACTCCATTAGTGCAGTTTGCCGCTCGAGACGCGAGACGAAGTCTTGGTCAGCGCCTTCGCCGAACGGCGAGAATGCGTGATTCCCACGGTACCGACTGGGTCTTCGCACATCGCTGCCATGAAAAACCACACCGCCAGGGATCCCCGACGCGCTCAAGGCCTGCAGTTGTTGTAGGCCTTGGACTGGGCCACCGCCGACGCGAGGGAGGTTGGTGAACGAGCTCAGCGACTCAACCAGTACGACGGGTTGGGACTTAAAAAGAAACTCGAAGACATCAAGCCGACGCCGCAAGGTCGAATTCTGCGGGGTGGTGTTGATGTCAGCGGCGAAGACAAACTTCTGGTTGCGGCGAACGTACTGGTTCGACACCGCGCGCAGGCCTTGGTCTCTGGCTGCACGCGCCCATTGATAAGCCTGCCCGGCCGTGTTCAGGCTGCCGATGACCAACTCGTAGTTGGGTGATTCGGTGGTCAGGCCTATCCCGCTGGAAGCCTGGGTCCGCTTGCCAGTCCCAGGAACGTGTAGAGATCGCTTGGTATCTCGAACTAGCGCTGCCCAACGAGCAGACTCCGAGTTCGTCTTGGGGCGAACTCGAGCCAGTTCCGCTAGTCGGCGCCGAAGGGTGGGCCGGGGGGTGACTTCAGTCTCTGCTGGAGGCCACTGCGCCAAGCGTAGGTATGGCGTTCCTGCGACCCACTCGGCTAACCCGGGGGTGCCATCGGGTTCTTGCGGCGCAACAACGATATCCGGGTGGGACTCAGCGACCAGGCGGGCCACGTCGGTTCGGGTTAACGCTTCGGAATCCTCGGGTAGGGCCAGTACTTGGAGCGGGTTGAGTCGGCGTGGGATGGCTGTGGTGAGTTCGGCCGTGGGCCATCCTAGGATCCGCGCCACCTCGGCGGTGGTCGGGATGTGTCCCATCGGCTGGCGCGCCAGGATGGCCTCGGCCGGCTTGAGTCCTCTGATGGCAGTGATCTCGGGAAAGTTTCGTAGTAGCCGGGCAATGCGTTTATTGGAGCGCGCGCTTAGCCCGACCAGCATGGTGGGCTGCTGTTTGTCGGCGCGTTCAGCCACCACCGCGGCGAGTGATTTGGAGCGCTCTGGAAGATCCCCCGGTCTCCCGGACAACAGGACGTATTCGCGATTCCAGTTTGCGGATAGTAGGGGGGATTGTCTGCCCAGGGTGCTGGGAAGATCGGACAAGGGGATGAGCTTTGGGCCGATCAGGATAATCATCGGATCACCACCGAGTCGATGACATGACCCGCTTCCCGTTCGAAGGTCACGGCGCGGTTGAAGTGCTGCACGGATTCGGCGTGGTTTGACAAGGGCGGTTGACTGGCGGCATCGGTGGTCGCGGCCATGAAGGCCCGAGCCCCTGAGACGGGATCGGCCAGGTCACCCCAGTACACGCGCGGGTAGTCCCCGACGACCGTCCGGGCCCCCATGTCGGGGGCGCCCAGTGCCGCAATCGGGAGGCCGGTGGCGATGTATTCATAGATCTTGCTGCTAGTCACCATCGGGCCGCCCTCCTTCGCAAAAAGAAGTCCATCGGCTGCTGCGTAGGCCGCGCTCAGCTCAGCGCGAGGCACGCGCCCAAGCAGTTCGATCCCGGCCGTTCCCTCTAGCGCGATGGAGGCTGGAGTTCGTTTGGCTCTGCGGTATCCGATTCCACCGGCGATCAGGAGTCGAGCGTTGGGGATGGAGTCCCGGAATCCGGACCAAGCGGCTGCGATTTCGGTGGCGGGAAAATTGGGCGTCACCGTGCCGACGAAGAGGAATACTGGGCCTTGACGGTCTGCAAACCGGGGGGCCGTAGCATCGGTCTTTGTGGTCAATGCAGCCTCGGTCGCTAGGGCCGGTTTGGCTGTTGGCGTCGGGAGTGCGTAGTCGTCCCAGCCGTTCGGCACCGTGATGATCTTGTCTTTGTTCGTGGCCGTTTCGGAGCGCATCGCTTCGGTGATTTCGTCGTTGACACACCAGTAGCCCGCGACCCAGTCGAGGTAGTCCTCGAACAATCGGTGCCGGGCGGGGTAGTCCTCCAGTGGCTCGCCGGTGAAGACGTCGTGCAGGAAGGAGTCCCGATCATCCAGGATCACGGGAACCCGGGTGGTTTCGGCGAAGTTGGCCGCCACTGCGTACGAGGTGTAGGGGGCTGCGGTCGCGATCACGAGTTCAATGGGATTGCCAGCGTGGATGTCGAACAGGGCCGCGGTGGCGTTAGGAATCCAGGCGGGGTAGAGCGATTCGGGAAATGCCTCCTTCTCTTTATCGGCCCACTTCTGGCCCCAGCGACGGTTGTTCCGAATCCGGCGTTCGGGCCACATTGACAAGATGGGGTTCAGCGATTCTGGTGTGAAATCAGCCTGCACCACCTGGACCGCTGCGGGAACGTGCGCCTGAAGAGAAGGGTCTGTTTGAAAGAACGCCTCATAGGCGATGGGGTTGGCCATGAGGACGGTCACCGTGTGACCGCGATCCAACAGCCACCGGCTGAGCGCAATGGCGCGCAGGGAGCCTGTTGCCGAACTAGGCGGATACGCCCAAGCGATGACACAGATGTGGCCCACGTCTGTCGGCTTGGTCACTTGGGGCTCATTCGCGGACGCGGCCGCTTCGGTGGCGTGCACCGGCCCGCTGTTGCTGGCCGAGTTCTTGTGGCATGCATCTGTGGCGGCTCCTTGCAGACCGCGTCGCATCTGCTCAGGCGCGGCGCAAGCATCCTATCGCGAACCCCATTTGCTGAGATGATCCGAAGCCTCTTTGCAGGGGTGTCCGCTTGGCCAAGAATGGTAACGGACGGCGATGGGATGAACAGTAACAGGCGGGGCGGTGCCCCGGCCCCGTTGAACGAATGCCCCGAGGCTGGTCCGCATGCCCACTACCGCCGAGGTGAGCGCGATTTGCGGAGCAGCCGACCGGCGTCGGGCTGCGCGTCGGGCAGACCCTTGCGTGGGTTGCGATGGAACTTAATCCCTTTCAGCCATAACCTAAGGGCCTGAACGTGAATCCCCAGTGAGACCGCCACGGTGGCCCAAGGTCGGCTCAACGCCACGCGCAGGGCCTTTGCGCGGCTGAGCGGTTCTTGCCGCAAGTGCAGCGACGCAGCAAACACGACCTCTTCCTCTTGCTTGACAGTGATGCCAAACGTGACGCGATCCTCGGGAGTCTGCCACGTGAAGTGGTAGGCCTGATTCATCGGCATGAAGGGACTCACGTGCAACTCTTTGGGGGCCACACCTTGGCCCGCCCCGCGGGCGTCAACGACGTACTGGTGCCGCTCATGCCAAGGGGTGTTCGTCACTTCCAGCACCAGCGCCACCAGTTCGGTGCCGTGCTCTTCCCAAACGAAGTAGATGGAGATGGGATTGAACAGCCATCCCCAAGTCCTGGGCTGGGTTAGCAGTGAGATGGGGCCGGCGGGCCAGAAGCCAAGGCGCTGTTGCACGAGACGCCGGATCGCTGGTCCCTGGGGGGCGTCGTCGCCGTTGAGGTGGTCGGTGTCTCTGACCTGCATTGGAGCCGGCCAATCGCTGGCCCACAGGGGCAGGTCCAACACGCTCTCGGGCCTGTCGACGTCGTAGTGGACCATCCGAATCTTCTTTTCGAACTGGTGCTCCCTGGGTTTGCGGCGATGATGTTGCACATGCCCGGTGGCGAGTTGGGGCGCGAACTCCCTTGCTGAAGTCAGGAGCGGATTTGCAGGCTCCGACCGGTTCTCGTGATCAGCCTTGGGGTGTTGCTCGGCGCCGACCCCTGGCACGGTTGGGGTCGGCGTGGTGGTTCGGTTGTGCGGGCTGGTCGCCGGGGCAACGGCCACACTGTGGCGAACGGCTCGGGTCTGGCTGGGCGACATCATGCCGCCAAGACCATCTGCGGTCTGGCATGAGCGGCCAGTAGGGCTTGCGCCGCGGTCAGACCAGACTGTGCACCGTCCTCATGGAAGCCGTACCCCCAGTAGGCGCCCGCGTACCAGCGACGTCGCGAACCTTGCAGTTCAGCCCGTCGGTGTTGTGCGTTCAGCGCGCGGAGATCAAACTCGGGGTGGTGATAGGTCCACTCCCCGTAGACCTCCGCTGGGTCGATCTGGTCGGACCGGTTCAGGGTTACGAAGACTTCAGTTCGGGTCGGTAACGCTTGCAGCTCGTTCATCCAATAGGTCACATTGGCGCCAGGGCGGTCAGCGCTGACGTGGTAGTTCCACGCCGCCCAAGCTCGTCGATTGTTCGGCATGACGCTTTGGTCGCGGTGCAGTGTCGCAGTATTGGGTGTGTAGTTGATGGCTTCCAACGTCTCGCGCTCGGCCTCGGTGGGGTCGCCAAGCAGTTTGCGGGACACGTCAGAGTGGGACGCCATAATGACGGCGTCAAAGATCTCAGCGCCCGCAGCGGTCTGTACCAGCGCGCCTGCCAGGCTGTCGGTGACTTGCAGGACCGGCGTAGACAGTCGAATCCGGTCGTGGAATGGGGCCGATAGTCGGGTCACGTATTCTCGGGAGCCGCCCGTAATCGTGCGCCATTGCTTGCGGCCATTAAGGCCCAGCAGCCCATGATTTGCCATGAAGCGGGCGTAGGACCGGATCGGGAACTCTCCGAACTGCGCCGGGCTGGCCGACCAGATTGCTGAGCCAAACGGCAGTAAGAAGTCTTCGACGAAAGCCTGACTGTAATCACCCGTGGCAACAAAGTCGGCGATGGATTGCTGGCCGTGGGATGGTGCAACAGCAAGGCGATCCGCCCCAGACCAAGGCTGCTCGTCTGCCACCAAACGCGCCACCTGCTTGTTGAAGCGGGTGATGTCTTTGAGCATTCGCCAGTGGCGGCGACTACGCAGGTTCTTACGTTGGGCGAATAACGAACTGGGGTTGCTGCCGCGGTACTCCGTGCCGGTTGCCGTAGAGACGCCGAAACTCATCTTGGTGGGCTGACTGTGAACGGCAGATTGCGTTAACAAACTCGTGAAGCCTGGGTAGTTGTCTTCGTTGAAAACAATGAAGCCAGTGTCCACGGGGATTTCGCCTTCGGGCGTGCTGATGTCCACGGTGTGGGCGTGCCCCCCGATGTAGTCCGCGGCTTCGTAGATCACAAGTTCGTGGTCTTGGTAGAGCGCGTGGGCCGCGCTGAGGCCGGATATCCCGGCTCCGATGATGGCAATCTTCATGGCTTCTCCTTAATTTCAGTATTTAGCACTAAATACATTTCGTCAAGGTGGTTCAAGGTCACGACCGCTTCGAGTGAGGTGTCGTCGCAAGCCATCGCCCAGTTCTCGTCGGTGGTGTTTGGGGGTGGGTTTGCCGGGTTCGGGGCTGCGATGGTCGAATGTGACAACAGTGACTCGTCAGTGACCCGACACCTGGAGGTTTTGTGCCGCGAACCGAGACTGCCCCGACCAGCGCCAGACCGCTTGAGGGGATCCGGGTGCTGGATGCTGGCACTTTTGTTGCCGCCCCGTTCGCGACCACGATCCTAAGTGAATTCGGCGCCGAGGTGATCAAGCTCGAGAATCCGCAAGGCGGCGACCCGTGGCGGCGATACGGCACAGCAACCCCACGCGACGGGGACACGTTGGCCTGGCTTTCCGAGGCCCGGAACAAACGCTCGGTACCGATCAACCTGCGGGTTCCTGAAGGGGCCCGGTTGTTTCGGCGACTCTGCGCGGAGTCAGACGTCGTGGTGGAAAACTTCCGACCAGGCAAGCTGGAGTCCTGGGGGCTGGGCTACGAGGAACTCTCTGCGCAGAACCGGGGCCTGATCCTATTGCGGGTCACCGGGTATGGCCAGACCGGACCTTATGCGCACCGCCCTGGGTTTGCGCGGATAGCCCAAGCGTTTGGCGGGCTGACGCACCTAGCCGGGATGCCGGATGGGCCCCCGGTTACCCCTGGATCGACGTCGTTGGCCGACTACGTGACTGGGCTATACGGGGCTATCGGCATCCTAGTCGCCTTGCGCGCGCGTGACGAGACCGGACTGGGCCAAGTGGTGGACATCGGGTTGTATGAGTCGATATTTCGACTGCTCGACGAGTTGGCGCCGGCCTACGCCTGGGATGGCACCGTGCGAGACCGGGAGGGCACTGGCACCAAGCTGGCTTGCCCTCACGGTCACTTCCCCACTTCAGACGGCAAGTGGGTGGCCATCGCGTGCACTTCGGATCGCATGTTTGCCCGGTTAGCGGCGGTGATGAACCAGCCCGAACTCTCGCAGCCGGACCGCTACGCAACCGTCGCTGCTCGGATCGCCGACCGCGCCGTGGTGGACGCACTCGTCACCCACTTCACCAGCGGTCAATCCCAAGCCGAAGTGCTGCTCGCTTGTGAGTCTGGCGATGTGCCGTGCGGGCCTATCAACACGATCGCGGACATCTTCAACGATCCTCACATCGCGGACCGGGAAAATTTGCTTCGACTCACAGCGGACGGTGTCGGAGAAGTGGTGGTGCCGGGTGTGGTCCCGAAGTTGTCTCGCACACCGGGTCGCGTGGACAGCTTGGGGCCGCGACTTGGGGACGCCACGGTTGAAGTGTTGGGTGCGGTGCTGGGCTTGACCCCCGTCGACTTGGTCACGCTCCGCGAGCGCGGCGTTGTTTGAGTGCGATCTCAGCTGTCGTCAGGCTCCTCATGGGCAGACATGCGATTCTGGGGAGCCATTGGCTGTGCCGGTGACGCGTGGCAGGTTCTGCCATTCCCGGCGGAAAACTCGACGTGGCGGAAGGCTCGACCGAGTGCATGGCAGGTCGTCGAACCGCCGGTTACTCCCCTGCTCTGGCGGTCTTGGAGAAGGCTTCGCCGAGGGTGACCAAGTCCATTCCCTGGAAATGGTCCATGACGTGCCGGCGCACGCTGGCGAGATGGGTGGGGTAGGCCTGCTGCAACGCCGTGAGTCCGTCGGGTGTGAGCTCAGCGTTGTAGCCACGAGCGTCGTCGACGCATTGGCGGCGCCGTACTAGGCCCTCGCGCTCCAGTTTTGAGACCAGCCGGGTCATGCCACTCACGGATAGGTCGCATTCGGAGGCTAGATCGCTCATCCGCATCAGTTGGTCGGTGGCCTCGGACAGGTGCATAAGCGTGATGTATTCGGATCCGGACAGGCCGTCTGCGTCCTCAAGGTCGCGACGAAGCGCCTTGGGGATCGCAATGAGGGAGTGCATCAACTCTCGGAAGAAGACTTCTTCTTCCGGGTTCAGCGGCACTGGCTCTTGACTCACATCCTCAATTTAGTTGCTTGACAAAGCAAAGTAAAGGTGTAAGGTTGTTTCACATAACAAATACTTTGGAGGTCAGGATGATGAAGATTGCAGTGGTGCTAGGCAGCACCCGCCCAGGACGAAACACGGCCGCTGTGGCCGATTGGGTGATGCAAGCGGCGGCGGAACGCTCCGATGCTGAATACGAGTTGGTTGATATTGCGGAATTCAACTTGCCGCCCCTAGATGAGGCTTACCCGCCGCAAGCGGGCAATCCGCAACAACCGCACACCCACGCCTGGGCTGCGAAGATTGCCGAGTTTGACGGCTTTATCTTTGTGACGCCGGAGTACAACCACTCCGTACCCGGATCGTTCAAGAACGCGGTGGATTACCTCTTCTACGAGTGGAATAACAAGGCCATCGGCTTCGTGTCGTTCGGGTCAGTCGGTGGGGTGCGTGCCGTGGAGGCTTGGCGGCTAATCGCTGCGGAGCTGAAGTTGGCAGACGTTCGGCCACAAGTGTCACTGAGCCTGATCACTGATTTTGAGAACTTCAGCGTCTTCAAGCCAGCCGACTACCACGCGGAGTCCCTAGAGGCAGTCTTCACCGATGTCGTGGCATGGAGTCAAGCCATGGCCACATTGCGGGACTGAGCCCAGCACTAGCTAGGTAGGGGTGCAGTGCCGCACGGGTGCTGGCGCCCCTACTTGTGCGGTTAGCGAGGTGTTCGGCCAGAGTCGGCCGGGCAGGTCGTTCCGTTCATCGGTCGGGGTTTTCGGACGCCGGTAGCGGATTCAGCAACTGGGCCAATCCAGCGGTGCCCACCGGTTCGGCGGGCACTAACGGAACAACAGCAAACCGTTCAGCCACTGATTCCACCATGGCAACTTGATCGAGTTCTGCCGCAGCCCGTTCGCGTAATAGTGCGGACCGGGGTTGGGCTGCGGCCAACACGTTGTTGATGACCCAAGCCCACGGCGTGATTCCCGCGCGCTGCAAGTCCTCTTGCAGGGTCTGGGCTTCCCGGACAGGAGTTGTCTCGGCCAGGGTGACAAGGATGACTTTGGTTTGCTCTGGGTCTTGGAGGCGCATCAAGGGGGTTGTGTAATGGCTGGAGTCGCCCATCTGGCGAGCGACTTCGCGGTGATATGAGCCGGCCGCATCCAGTAATAGCAAGGTGTGTCCGGTCGGCGCGGTGTCCACGATGACGAACTCGCGTCTGGACTCGCTCACGGCTTTGGAGAACTGTTGAAAGACAGCAACTTCTTCGGTGCAGGGGGAGAGCAGGTCCTCGGCAAGGTTGGCACGACCGGCCTCGTCCAATGCCTTGCCTTTGGTGGACATGATGCGATCGCGGTACTCCTGCGTGGCGGCCGCAGGGTCGATGCGGGACACGCGTAGCCCTGGGACGGTGCCCTGCACAGTTTCGGCCACGTTGGCGGCTGGATCCGTCGTCGTCAGGTGCACCTGCTTGCCGCGGCCAGCCAACTCGGTGGCAACAGCCGCTGCGATGGTCGTCTTGCCCACCCCGCCCTTGCCCATACACAAGATGAGCCCGTGATCCTGGGCGGAGATTTCATCGACTAAGGCGCTTAACCCCAGCCCAGGCAGTTCGAAGATGGTGTGGGTCTGGGTCGTGTCCGTCAGCGCCGTCGGGTCGTTCTGGAAAAGGGTGCGTAGCGCAGGGAGTCCCACCATATTCACAGGGCTGAGTCGAATTCGGTCACGCGGCAGGTCGGCGACGCCTTCAGGGATACTCTCGATGGCCTCGAGTTGCCGCTTCCGCAGGGCTTGAGAGGTGGCGTCGTCATCGTCCTGCGGGGGCAGTAGACCGTTCAGCACAACATTGGTGCAGGCAACGCCAGTCTTGCTGAGTTCGGAGTTGGTGCGCCCGATCTCGGCTAGCGATGCGGTATCGGGTCGGGTGACTAGGATCAGCCGGGTCTGGGCTGGATCGGTCAGGGCAGCCACGGCCCCGGCGTAGGCAGACCTTTGCTGGTCGAGGCCTGCCAGCGGACCCAAACAAGAGGCGTCACCCTTGCCATCATTCAAGTATTCGGTCCAAGAGCCCGGCAATTGCAGGAGCCTGAGGGTGTGCCCGGTCGGGGCCGTATCGAAGACGATGTGGTCGTAGGCACCAATGATGCTCTCATCGCAGAGCAGCGCAGTGAACTCGTTGAAAGACGCGATCTCCGTTGTGCACGACCCCGAAAGCTGCTCGGTGATTGCTGCGATCTCCGACGCCGGTAGCAAATCCCGCACCGGACCCACAACACGCTCGCGAAAGCCGGCCGCCGCCTGCTCCGGATCGATCTCCACCGCAGACAATCCGGGTACCTGCGGAATCGGCGTAATCGTACTGCCGATCTGGGCACCGAGGACTTGAGCGACGTTCGAAGCGGGATCAGTGCTGACGAGCAACACCGATCGACCCTGCTCGGCCAGTTCAACGGCCGACGCGCAAGCAATCGAGGTCTTCCCCACCCCGCCCTTGCCGGTGAAAAAGAGGAATCGAGGGGGATCAGTCAGGAACAGCGGCATGTTCAGCAGCAACCCTCGGGGCCGCAGTCTTTGTCTACGACACGCAAACCCAAGTCCATGGCTCCCTTCGGAACAGCGCCAGGCTCGACGTCCAGTCCGCAAAACCGCGCTAGCTCGGCGCGATTCGGGTAACGTCCCGTTGCCACGGTGACGCCGTCCACGCTGGTCAATGGCAGGCCAGCTGAGCCAGCCACCTGAAGAAACGCCCGCACCGTCTCGTCGGCTGCGAAGGCGGCGGGATCGTTGGCGAGGTTGTGCCGGGAGATGTCAGCACCCTGCTCGACTAGGTGGTGTAGATCAGCGGTGAAGTCTACTAACGACTGGTCAACGTCCTCGCCACAGACGCCAGTGTTGCAGCACAGAGCGGGCTCAAAGACCCGCACGGTGGGTTGGTGAGGAGTCTGCGGGGCGGGTTCAGCAGTCATTGAGCACTCCTCCTGCGACGCCCCAACGGTGGCGGCGCCGGAAACTTGGCCATGGGGTCTACCCCTTCAGAATACTGCCTGGTTGCGCAGCGAGGACACGCCGTCATCACTGCAGTGGGTACTATTCGGCTGCCTCGGGCACGCATGCTGGCCGGCCGCTGGTCCCTGAGAACACTTCCGCGGTGAGGACAACCGCAGACGCGTCCAATGTTGTGTTGCGCGCTGCCTTGGCTGAATTTGGTTGCTTGGGGAGCTGGGCGCTTCAGTCCCGTTTCGGTTGGGGCGGTGCGCTCTGGCAAGCCGGGCAGAGGCCGGTCAGTTCCAACTGGTGTTCCTGAGCCGTGTAGCCCTGAGCCTTGGTCACTTCTTGCGCCCACTGCTCAATGACGTTACTGCGGATTTCAACGGTGCGGCCACAGTTTCGGCAGACCAGATGATGATGGTGAGTGGGATTGCAGAGCCGGTAAAGCGTTTCGCCATCAGGCCGCATGCGCGTGTCAACCTCCCCGGAATCCACCAGTTTGGCCAGGTTGCGGTACACAGTGGCCAATCCCACTCGCTCGCCATCTTGGCTCAGTTCGGCGTGCAAGTCCTGCGCACTGCGGAAGTCGCCCTCCTGTAGAACCGCAAGGAGCGCAGACCGTTGCTTCGTGATTCGAGGAGTCTTCGGGACGGTCGGCTCGGGATGGGTACTCATAGCCTCCAAGTCTACCCGGGTCAGGATTTTGGAGAATGAGAGTCGTTCTCATATAGTGGCGATAGCGACATGATGAAACGCTGTGGACGGCGCAGTCGCGATAGCTAGGAGACAAGATGCGAAACAAGGGATTGATCGTCAGTGCTGGGTGTGGCTTGGCGCTACTGGTCAGCGGGTGCACCAGTGCGTCTGACACCAGCAGTTCCAGCAGCGATCGGACAGTGGTCGCAACGACAACGATTCTGGGTAGCGTCGCCGAGCAGGTGACTGATTGTGCTGGTGGGACGGTAACAACGTTGATGCCGCGTGGGGTTGACCCACACGACTATTCCCCGTCCAGTTCCGACGTCGTCACCATGGTGGGGGCAGACCTCGTGGTTGCCAACGGGCTGGG
Organism: Actinomycetes bacterium; assembly: GCA_022600255.1. GTDB lineage: Bacteria > Actinomycetota > Actinomycetes > S36-B12 > JAHZKU01. The sequence continues at coordinate 16,463 of JAHZKU010000122.1, forward strand.
ACTCGAAGAAGGGCTCGCCTCTGCGCTCGAGAACGCCGCTGAGGATGGCGCCAACGTCTATGAGGTGGCTCCGAACGTCGATCCGCTGCCTTTCAGTGAAGAACCAGAGAGTCATGAGGCCGCGCACGAGGACGAGGAAGCTGGACACAGCGATGAGGCGGACCACGAGGGTGACGAGCACGAGGGCGAAAAGCACAGCGAGGATGAAGCGGACCACGACCACGGTGACCTTGACCCCCATGTGTGGATGGATACCGCGAGGATGGCGCAAGCGGCTGAACTGATCGGCGGCCAGCTCGCGGACGCTACGGGCGACGAGAACTACCGCAACTGCGGCAGCGAGGCCGCCGCCAGCTTGCAGGAGACAAATCAGCAGGTGACTTCCGCAATGGCAGACATCCCGCAGAAGGACCGCAAACTCGTCACAGATCACGACTCCTTAGGCTATTTCGCGGCGGCCTATGACTTTGAGGTGGAAGGTGTCGTCATCCCGGGTGGCTCGACACTGGGCCAACCCGACTCAGCCGAACTGGCCACCTTAGCCAAGCTCATCAAGGACGAGAAAATTCCGGCGATCTTCGTTTCGGAAGGCGCTAGTCCGGCTTTGGCCGACGCCCTTGCGGCTGAAGTGGGCGAAGAAGTGCAAGTGGTTACCCTGTATGTCGGTAGTGTCGGCCCAGAAGGCTCCGACGCGGCAACGTATCAGGGCATGATGACCTCAAATGCCCGCACAGTAGCTGGGGCACTAACCTCCTGATTGGCGGCACCGATGGAGTGGCTGATTGAGCCCTTCGAACTGGGGTTCCAGCAGCGAGCACTGCTAGGTGGGATCTTGGCCGCCCTGATGTGTGCCGTGGTCGGCACGTGGCTTGTCCTACAGGGGATGAGTTTCTTCGGCGACGCTTTCGTGCATGGGATCGTCCCCGGCGTGGCAGCAGCCGTGGTGCTGGGAGTGGATCCCTTGCTTGGGGCCGCCGTGGCGGCACTGGTGATGGTGCTGCTGATTGAGACCATCACCCGGGGCAGCAAGTTGCGCGAGGACACCGCTATCGGACTTCTGTTCGTCGGCATGCTGGCCCTCGGTGTGGCCATCATCTCCCAGGTGGACTCGTACTTCGGTTCGCTCACGGCCATTCTGTTCGGGGACGTTTTTGGTGTCACTGCCGAACAGCTCAGGCAACAGGCCGTCCTAGCGGTCATTGTTGTGGTGGTTAGCCTCCTGTTGTATCGGCCGCTGCTTGCGATGGCCTTCAGCCGACCCAAGGCTGAGCTGTTAGGGATGCGGCCCAGGGCGACTCATGTTGTGCTGCTGTTGACGATTGCCACAGCAGTCATCGGGAGTTTTCAGGTCGTCGGCACGCTGTTGGTGTTCTCACTGCTGATCGGCCCGCCAGCCACGGCTGCGCTGGTGGCCCGCACCGTGCCGGTCATGATGGTGTTGGGTGCCGGCATCGGAGTCGTCAGTGTGGTCGCGGGTCTAATCGTTAGTTACTACGCCGGAACGGCTGGTTCGGCAACGATCGCCCTCATCCCGATCTTGATCTTCTTCGTAGTGTTGGCGGTCACCCGGCTGGCGCGGAGCGTCGCCGGAGCCAAGCGAGTCGAGGTGGCGCGATGACCCAGGAATCCGGGGGGCCGCCAACAGTCGCAGCGCGCGACCTGGTGTTGAGCTACGACAGGCACATCGCCCTGGACAGCTCCAGCTTCTCTATCCCAGGACAGGTGGGCACGATCGCAATTATCGGGCCCAATGGGTCGGGGAAATCAACGCTGCTTCACGCAATGACCGGCCTGATCCGCCCTCGCGAAGGCGCTCTGCAGGTATTAGGCAAGGACCCGGTCGCCATCCGTTCTGTCGTCAGCTACGTGCAGCAGACCACACAATTGCATGAGTCCCTCCCCATCACGGTCCGCCAAGTCGTCGCCATGGGTCGCTACCCGAAAGTGGGCTGGTGGCGTCGCCTTTCGGCTCATGACAGGGCCCTCATTCAACGGGCGATGGATCGGATGCAGGTGGCGGATCTGGCGAGCCGGCAGTTTGCCGAGCTCTCCGGGGGCCAGCGACAGCGGGTCCTGATTGCGCAAGGGATTGCCCAGGAGCACCAACTACTGCTGTTGGACGAGCCGCTGACGGGCTTGGACCTGACGTCTGCGCGCACCATCGACGCACTCGTGCACGGTGAGCGCGAGGATGGTTGCACTGTGGTGCTGACGACTCACGACTTAGATGAAGCGCGTGCTGCTGATCAAGTGATTTTGGTGGGTGGGAAGGTGTTGGCAGCCGGACCCCCCGATCAGGTGCTGACGCGCAGGAATCTGGAGACGGCCTTCGGGCTAGGCGCGCTACACGGTTGGAAAGGATTTCTGGATTCTCCCCACCACGATTGAGCGTGCGTCAACCCACAGCCGCTACCTCAGGCCGTGCGACAACCCCCTGCGGGGCACCGGCTTGCCTCACTGGACGAGCCGAACTCTAGGCGGGACCCACCGGCGAGCCCTTCTACCGTAAATGTGACCGCCACCAAGTCCACTGACCGGCTGGCGCTGCTCCAGCGGTGAACAATCGCGTTCTTTGGGGGGCCACCGGCAAGCGATCCCTGCAAACCCTGCCGGAGAAGGCGCCAAGTGATAGGGACCTAGGCGTCCATCGACTCCTTAACCTCGTCGGGCCTGTCCTGCGGCCTGGACAGTCGCGACGGCCACCATGTGCGGTCGTTGAGTTCGTAGACGGCCGCCGGTACCAAGAGCGAGCGCACGATGAGGGTGTCGATCAGTACCCCGACAGCGACAATAAACGCGATCTGGAACAAGAACAGCAGCGGCAGAATCGCCAAGGCGCTGAAGGTCGCAGCCAAGACCACACCTGCGCTGGTGATGACGCCACCGGTGACGGCTAGGGCTCTGAGAATCCCGACGCGGGTCCCGGACTTCTTGGTTTCCTCTCGCGCCCGTGTCATCAGGAAGATGTTGTAGTCGATACCCAAAGCTGCCAGGAATACGAAGGCGAACAAGGGCACGGAGGCGTCGGCTCCGGGCAGGTCCATGATGCCGTAGAAGACGATCGCTGACAGCCCCAACGTGGCTGTGAAAGACACGATCACCGTGCCGATCAGCAGGACTGGTGCCACGATGGCGCGCAATAACAACATCAGTACCAGCAGGGTCACGATCAAGACGGCCGGGATGATCACTCGCAGGTCTCGCTGCGATGATGCCTGGGTGTCCACCTGTGTGGCCGTCGGCCCTCCAACCAAAGCGTCGGTGCTGGATTGGTCGAGTTCCTCGCGCAGCAAGACAACGGTGTCCTCGGCGGCGGTTGAGTCCGCGGCATCGTCGAGGGTGACTCGGATTAGCACCTCATCGTTGGCCACGAGCGGAGTTGCGTTCGCCGGATTCCCAGGTTCAGTGGCAGGCACAGCCGCCGCAACTCCTGGGGTCTCCTGGATCACGCTCAACATGGGTTCGAGCTCGGTTGCTGGTCCGATCACGATGGTTTCGCTACCGGATCCCGCCGGGAAGTGGCGTTCGAGGGCTTCTTGCCCCTCAGTGGATTCCACGGTGGTGAGGAAAAAGTCAGACTGGGCGACCCCGCTGGCCTTGAAGGCCGGCAGGAAAGCGGAGAGGGCGAGTAGGAAGATCAGGGTGCCGATCCAGACCGCCCGTGGCTTGCGGCCGACGAAGTTCGCGATCTTGGTCCAGATGCCATGATCCTGGCTGGTGTCTTTGTCGTCTTGGTCCTGTTCGGGCCGGTAGTGGGGCCGGACCGGCCAAAATGCACCCCGGCCCAACAGCAACAGGATGGCGGGGAGGAACGTCAGGGCCGCGAACATGGCGAAGAAGATGCCGACAGCAGCAACGGGGCCAAGGCCACGGTTGGAATTCAGTTCGCTAAGCAGCAGTGTCAGCACACCCAGAATCACGGTGCCACCGGACGCCAGAATTGCCTCGAATGTGCCCTTGAGCGTGGCTCGCATGGCCGGTACTGGGAAAGGTGTGCGCCGCAGTTCCTCGCGATAACGCGATACCAGCAGCAAGGAGTAGTCGGTGGTGGCCCCGATCACCAAGATGAACAGAATGCCCTGGCTCTGGCCGTTCAAGGTGATGATTTCGTTGCTCGCGAGTAGGTAGATGACAGCGGCCGAGGCGCCAAGGGCCAGTAGTGAGGTGAGTAGGACAAAGATGGGCAGCACCGGGCTGCGATACACAATCAACAGGATGAGGAGGACGACCCCGAGGGTAACCAGGAGGAGGAGGCCATCGATTTCACCGAAGGCTTCGGAGAAGTCCGCCAAGAACCCAGCCGGTCCGGTCGTGAAGATGTCGGCCCCCAGTGCCAGTGCCGGGCTTTCGTCCAGCACAGCCCGGACGTCCTCAACGGCCGTGCCTGGTTCGCTGTCTCCAGTATTTTCGATACTGACAACGACCGTTGCGGCGAGTTCGTCCTGACTGGGGACAGGGCCAACCACATCCGGGGCCACGCCTGGGACTTGCTGCAGCGATGCGATGTCGGTGTTGATCGCGGCTAGGTCCTCCTGCGACAGCGACTCTTCAAACTCATAAACGATGATCGCTGGGATTGTTTCTTGGTTCACGAACGCGGCCTCAGCCTTGGCAACCTCCGTCGATTCGGCGCTGGCCGGTAGGAAGGAGAGGGCGTCGTTCTCTTGCACCGTTGACAGTTGTCCGGTGAAAGAGCCGAGCGGTCCACCCACGAAGAGCCACAGCAGCACCACAATCGAAGG
>JAHZKU010000001.1 GCA_022600255.1 Actinomycetes bacterium
CGAACTGGGTGGGGTAATGATTCTCTCGGACCGAACGATTCGCAAGCTCCTTGCTGATGGCGTGCTCACGATTGATCCGGTCGAGGAAGGGCAAATCCAACCGGCCAGTGTCGATGTTCGGTTGGGTGATGAGTTCCTCGTCTTCCGCAACCACACCTGTGAGGTCATCGACCCATTCGACAAACCGGCTGACTTGATGGAGAAGGTCACGGTGACCGATGGGGATGCCTTTATTCTGCACCCGGGCGAGTTTGTCCTAGGAACCACCCTTGAGGTGGTCGGACTCCCCGACGACGTGGTGGCCCGCGTGGAAGGGAAATCCTCTCTGGGGCGGCTGGGCTTGTTGATTCACGCCACCGCCGGCTTCGTCGACCCGCTATTCCGTGGTCAGGTAACGCTGGAGCTTTCCAACGTGGCAACCCTGCCAATCAAGCTGTATCCGGGGATGCGGATCGGACAGTTCTCGTTCCAGCGCATTGACGAGCCGGTAGAGCGTGGTTATGGGCACCCGGATCTGGGCTCGAAGTACATGAACCAAAGCGGCCCGGTTGCCTCGGAGTACCAGCGAAACACGCGCTGACGGGCGGCAGCGGGGGTGATTCGGCCCCGGAATGCCGCTGAATGAACCAGAAACGTCGCACTTTGCCCAGGACAGGACCAATCGAATGTGTCGGAATGGCCCACCATTCCCGTTTTCTGCTAGTTTCCGAATGATGTCATCGGCGTTCTTTGATGGCACTGATAAGGGAGTTTGCTGTGAGTGACGATACCCCGAAGCCGCCAGGCTCGGATTCCAACCAGCCACCCACCCCGCCTAGCGGTAGTGGCGGAACACCTCCGCCCCCACCACCCCCGCCGCCACCGGGCGGAAATGTGCCGCCCGCCGGGCCGCCATCGGGGCCGCCGGCACCGCCTCCCCCGCCTGGCGGTCCAGGGATGCCGCCGGGCCCACCGATGGGACAACCCGGTCAGCCTGCGGCCGTTCCGCCATTCAGTATCGGCAATGCCTTTCAGTTCGGCTGGAACAAGTTCCAGAGCAATCTCGGCCCGTGGATTATCGCGTCGCTGATCGCGCTGGTTGTCATTGTGGTGATGGGCGTCGTGTACTCGCTTCTGGCAAGTGCAGCCACGACCGGTGCGGAGATCACCACGAACACAACCACTGGCCAAATCAATATCGAGGGCGGTGGCACCGCCGCCTGGTTCTTCATCGTTGGCCCGATCTGGTACTTGTTCACGGTATTTGTCCAGGTGATTATTGCCGCCCAGTTCGTCCGGGCCGCCCTGGAAACCGCCCGAAAGGGCAAGATTGAACTCGAGGTGTTCACCCGTACCGACAACATTGGCAAAGTGGTCGTCGGCGCGATCTTGCTTGGTATCGCTTACTTCATCCTCGGCCTGATCGGCATCATCCCAATTCTGGGTTGGCTGGTGCTGTTCATCGGCGGGATTGTCATCTCGTTCTTCTCGCAGTTCTTCGTGTATTTCATTTTGGATCGCGCTACCCCGCCGATCGATGCCATCAAGGAGAGCTTTGCCTTTGTGAACAAGAACATCGCCACGGTGATTGTGCTGTTCCTAGCCTCGATGGTGGCGTTGTTCATCGGCGCGATTCTGTGTGGGATCGGCTTGTTCATTGCCATTCCCGTCACGGTAATGGCGCATGCCTACACGTATCGCTATCTGAGTGGCGAAGGGGTCTCCGCCTAGGGCGGCCCACTTGCTTGGCAAGAAGGCCTGCTACTCCATCCGGAGGGGCAGGCCTTCTGCGTTGCCCACCAACCATCACGCCAGATTCGGGGCCGCTACGCTGGCATCATGCGTATCGCAGTTACAGGAGCCTCCGGACTGATTGGTCGGGCCTTAGTCACCGACCTTGAACAGGATGGCCACGAAGTCATCAGGTTGGTTCGCCGATCAACCACCAACCCACAGGAGATCCAATGGGATCCGTTGGGCGGTACGGTGGGCCCGGGCCTAGAGGGCATCGAGGCAGTGGTTCACCTCGCCGGGGCCGGTGTTGGCGACCATCGCTGGACCGAGGCCTACAAGCAGGAGATTCGGGACAGTCGGGTAGTCGGCACGGCCACCCTGACGCAGGCGATGGTCGAGCTTGCGGACCCGCCCAAGGTGTTGGTCAGTGGTTCGGCAATTGGCTACTACGGCAACCGAGGTTCGGAGAGACTGACGGAGTCCTCAGGCTCGGGGAGCGGTTTCCTCGCCGATGTGGTCAAGGGCTGGGAAGCCGCTGCAGTACCGGCGGCCGAGTCTGGAATCCGCGTGGTGTATCCACGCACTGGCCTGGTGGTTTCCGGTGCTGGGGGTGCTTTCGAAAGACTGTTCAAGCTGTTCCGGCTTGGCGTGGGTGGACGCATTGGTAGTGGGAACCAGTATTGGGCCACAATCTCGCTGCGAGACGAGGTCAGGGCGCTGCGTTTCCTGATCGACCATCCCGAGCTAAGTGGCCCCGTCAACCTGACAAACCCCAACCCAGTCCCCAACAAGGTCGTGACCAAGGACTTGGCCACCGCATTGAACCGGCGGGCCTTCCTGCCAGTGCCGGCCGCGGCCCTGAAAGCCGTGATCGGAGAGTTCGCTTCCGACATCTTGTCGAGTGCCCGAGTGATGCCGGCTGCGCTGACCTCGGCTGGCTTTGAATGGCTAGACCCCACGGCCGCCGATGCGATCCGAACCGCCCTGGCCGAGGCAGGCTAGCGCATCCGCCCAGTGCCAGCTTTGTACAGCCGGAGACCTGTCGTGGCACTGCGTAGAGACTTCGTAAGAACCCAAAGCCCACC
>JAHZKU010000123.1 GCA_022600255.1 Actinomycetes bacterium
GATCCCGATGATCTGGCGACGGCACTAAACGGCGTGGACGTGGCCTATTACTTGATGCATTCGCTGGGTACTGGCGTCGACTTTGAACAAACCGAAACCAGAATGGCGACCTTGTTTGCCAGGGCGGCTCGCGAGGAAAATGTGGGTCGCATCATTTACCTAGGCGGGATGGTCCCCAGAAAGAAGCAAAAACTGTCTCCCCACCTCCGCAGTCGGGCGCAAGTTGGCGAAATCTTGCGAAGTAGTGGCGTGCCCACCGTGGAACTCCGCGCAGCCGTCATCATCGGGTCGGGTTCTGCGTCATTCGAGATGTTGCGGTATTTGACCGAGCGGCTTCCCGCGATGATTACCCCGCGTTGGGTGCGCACCAAGACGCAGCCGATTGCGGTACGAGACGTGTTGTACTACTTGGTCGCCGCGGCCGAGCTGCCACCTTCGGTGAATCGTGTGTTTGACATTGGTGGTCCAGACGTCCTGACCTACCAAGGCATGATGCAGGAGTTTGCTGCGGAGTCTGGGCTTCGCAAACGCATCATTTTGCCAATCAACCTGCTGAGTCCCGGGCTTTCCAGTCACTGGGTGGGACTCATCACCCCCGTTCCCCGCGGGATCGCTCGGCCGCTCGTGGAGTCTTTGAAGGTCGAGGTCGTCTGTGGGGATCACGACATAGCCGAATACATCCCCGATCCGGCCGGGGGTCTGTTGCCGTATCGCAAAGCGGTGGCATACGCGGTGCGTCAAGTCCGGGATGCCTCGGTGACCACCAGATGGAGTGGAGCCGGGTTGCCGAAGGCTCCGGCCGATCCGCTGCCGACCGATCCGAACTGGGCGGGTGGCTCGCTATACACCGACACGAAAGAGGAAGTGGTGTCGCAGTCACCTGACGTCGTCTGGCCAGCGATCGAGCGGATCGGTGGTGACACCGGCTATTACGCCGCCGACTGGATGTGGCAAATCCGTGGGGCTATGGATCGCGTCATTGGTGGTGTTGGTCTGCGGCGTGGTCGCCGCGACCCCGAGCAGTGTCGGGTCGGTGATTCTGTTGACTTCTGGCGCGTCGAGGAACGGATTCGGCCAGAATTGCTGCGTCTGCGAGCTGAGATGAAGTTGCCTGGGCTGGCTTGGCTGGAATGGCAGATCGAACCCGATGGTGAGGGTAGCCGTGTTACGCAGCGGGCCATCTTCTATCCGCGCGGCCTTGCTGGCCAAGCGTACTGGTGGGCTGTTGCGCCGTTCCATGCCTTTGTCTTTGGCCCGATGTTGCACCGCATCGTGAAGCAAGCCGCCAATGCCCCCACGGTGCACCCCACCGCTCTGTCCGAGGCTCGCACCGAGGCCTCGGCGGGTACGGATTCCGTAGAGTCTGATTTCACCTTGGCCGCCAGTTGAGCCGGTTGGCCCAACCCACAACCGCGACGAGGCCGCGCTGGGTGACCTGGCTCTTCGCTGACCGAGAGACCGGTCGGTTGGTGATTGGGCAGTTTCCCAATCTGCCCCTGTGGATCTTTCTGGCCGCGGTCGCGTTGCGTCTGCTCTTTCGGCCGTCTGGGGATTTCGATACGGCCCTGACCGTCGTCGCGAACGTCGCGCTGCTCTGGTGGGCCTTTTGGGAAGTCCTTCGGGGAGTGAACCCGTGGCGTCGGCTGCTCGGGTCAATGGTCGCAGTCGTTGTTATCGGTGCGGCCCTAGTGTCCTGGCTGTAGAACTCGCGGCTGTCCCTGCTGTGTAACCCGCTGACTGAGTCCGCGCGAGTGGCGACTCGGAAACCGCTAGGGTGATGCGATGGGCGAACGACTGACCACTGACCGTCGATTGTGGCGGTTGATCTTGGCGTCGGCCTTGGCCATGTTCTTGGTGAATCTGGACTTCTTTGCTGTCCAAGTCGCGCTACCTGATATGGCACGTGACCTCGATACTGACATCAACGCACTGCAGTGGGTCATCAGTGGATACATGTTGTCGTTAGCCGCTTTCCTCATCGTGGGAGGCCGCCTGGCAGACATCTTGGGACGCAAGACCTGGCTCATCCTAGGCACCGCGATCTTTGGACTCTCGTCTCTGATCGGCGGCTTCGCAACCAGTGGGGAAATCCTCATCGGCATGCGCATTCTGCAAGGGGTAGGGGCGGCCGTCTTGATGCCGGTCTGCCTAGCGGTCGTGACCAACGCTTTCCCCGCCGCCAAGGTGCAGCGGGCCATTGGACTGGTTTTTGGCATCGCTGCGATCGGGCAGGCGCTGGGGCCGCTGATTGGTGGCGTCCTCACCGAGTTGGCCTCATGGCGGTGGGTGTTGTGGCTGAACGTGCCTGTCGCGGTACTGGTCATTTTTCTGACAGTCACATCAGTTCGGCAAAGCTTCGATGACTCGGAGGGGCGCAAGATTGACTGGGGTGGCCTGGTCCTGATTGTGCTGTCGATATCCCTGTTCACGCTGGGAATCGATATGGCGGCGGACTGGGGATGGATCGCGGTTGGCACGTTGGGGCTAATCGCGGTGGGCCTGTTGGGATTTGGGCTATTCATCTTCTGGGAGAATCGCGCTCGACCACCCTTGTTAGATCTGAGCCTTTTCAAGATTCGGGAGTTCAGCGTGATGACGGCGGCTGGCGCCGTTGGAAACAGCGCCGGGCCAGCGGCGATCTTTCTATCCACCGTGTACTTGCAGACCGGTCGCGGCTTCAGCCCCATCGAGGCCGGTGTCGCGTTCCTGCTCTTCTCCGGCGGCGTGGCCTTCACCAGTCAGATCGCGGGTCGGCTTGAGGCCTACGCATCCTGGAAGGTCATGGTGAGCGCCTTATTGATCGGCGGACTCGGACTTGTGGCGATGGGTGTTCTGATCGAGACTCTGCCGCTCTACCTGATCGCGTCCTTCTTCGGTGGTGCTGGTGCCGGGCTGGCATGGACATTCGCCAGCGTTGTCACCCAATCGGTGGCCCCGGCCAACAAGGCCGGCGCCGCATCCGGGGTGGTTCTGACAATTCTGATCGGACTCGGTGGGGTGGCCACGGCCGTGGCCGCCACGCTGATCGCTGGGGGCGGGGGTGATGGCGCTACGGTGGCTCCGATCTTGCTTGGATTTGGTGTTCTGGAACTCGTCACCATCCCATTTGTTGTCATCTTTGGCCGCGAACCACACAAGCTACCTGCGCGCGCAGCCACATAGCCCCACTGCTTGACAGGATCGGTCCTGGCCTATGGCTCGCTCAGCGCCGTCAGCAAGCCGGCCTATGCGACAATCGTCATCACGCGGCGGCCCGTGGCCGCGTTCACTTAGGATTCAGCTATGCCGCGCGTGCCCGCCGATGTCCTCCTGCAGACTTTGCTCGACCCCGGCTCCTGGGAACCTTGGCCAGCCGAACCTGCGCCCACCCCGGCCACCGCTGACCCTAGTTACCGGCAAGAACTCGCAGCGGCCGCAAGCGAGTCAGGTGAGTCGGAGTCGGTTGTCATCGGTCTGGGGCGGGTGGCTGGTCAACAGGTGCTCGTCGTCGTCAGCATCTTCGATTTTCTGGCCGGTTCGGTCGGGCGGCGAGCGGCGGAGCGGATCGTGACCGCGTTCGATCGAGCCGCGGACTTGGCGCTCCCTGTGATTGGCTTGCCGACCTCCGGAGGCACCAGGATGCAAGAGGGTACGCCGGCCTTCCTGCAGATGATTAACATCGCCAGTGCCGTTCGTCGCCACAGCCGATTGGGCTTGCCGTATGTGGTCTGGCTGCGACACCCCACCACTGGTGGTGTCTTTGCCACCTGGGGGTCCCTGGCCGACATCACGCTGGGGCAGCCGCAGGCGTTAACCGGCTTCTTGGGTCCTCGGGTCTATGAAGGCCTATACGGTGAACCGTTTCCGATCGGTGTCCAAACCAGCGAAGGACTAACCAATGCCGGAGTGATAGACGCGGCCCTGCCATTGGAGCAGGTGCGGAACACCGTGGCGAGTTGCCTGCGCATTTGGCAAGCCCGGCCCAACCCACCGGTTGCACAGTCAGGTGCGAGGCTGGGCCGGGGAGCCAGCGCGGCGGAGCCCAGCGTTGGGAACAAGTTCGATGCGCAGCAAGACCTGAGCTCTGGGCAAGAACGCGGTGATGAGCAGGGAACTCGAGGCGGGAAAGGCGCATCCGTTTCGGAGACGTCGGCTTGGGATGCTGTCCTGGCCACCCGAGCAGACCGTCGACCTGGCGTGACAGACCTGCTTGATCGGGCCCAAGTCAGCGTCACGCTGTCCGGGACCGGGGCCGGTGAAGTGGCTGGTGCGACACAACTCGCGCTGGCGCTGATCGGCGAGACCGGTTGTGTCGTGGTCGGCCAGGACGGGTCGGCGCAACGGGATGGGGCAAGAATCGGGCCAGCCGACCTCCGGGTGGCTCGCAGGGGGATGGCGCTAGCCGCCAAATGGCGCCTGCCATTCGTGTCCATCATCGACACGCAAGGTGGGGAACTGTCCGCTGACGCTGAGAGTGGTGCTCTCGCGGGCGAGATCGCGCGCTGCCTGGCGGACCTCAGCGAGCTCCCCGTGCCGACGATCTCCGTGCTGCTGGGAGGCGGTGCGGGCGGCGCGGCGCTGGCGCTATTGCCGGCCGACCGTGTTATTGCAGCGGCGGACGCCTGGGTGACCCCGTTACCACCGGAGGGGGCGGCGTTGATCCGACATCGCGATGTCGGGATGGCGGCGCAGATGGCCGATGAGCAGCGGATTACGGCGCAAGATTTGGCGGCGATCGGAGCGGTAGACGTCTTGCTGGCCGATCCAGAAGGGTCGGCTGGGGTCGCTGCCCCATACGCTGCGCTGCAAGCGGCCTTGGCCAACACCACGACACCTGTCGCTGCCGCCGATGGGACGGACGCGGCACTACTGGAGCGACGTCGGCAGCGTTGGCGCCGGCTGGCTCCCTGAGTCAGGTCCATGTCAACGCGGGCTTCCATGCCCGGAGTTGGGAAGGATGGCGCCTCTCCCCACACCAACGAGGAACGCCTGGATCAGGTCGCCTCGCCGGGGCCTTCGCCGGGCGCGTCTGGCACAAGGGAGGCTTCTCGGAAGGCCTTCTGCAGGCTCTGCAACCCATCCCGCAGGGGGCCAACATGCTGTCCGCCGAGGAATGGCGCGCTGGCATCGATCAACCCAGCCAGGGCCGAGATCAGGATGCGCGCTTCGGCCAAGTCTTGATCGGCTTCGGTGCCGGCGAAGAGGCCCAGCTTCACGGCGGCCGCCGTCATCAGATCGGCGCAATGGGCGCCGACAATCTCTATGGCGGGTAGGGCTTGTAGGTCACGCGTGGCATCCACCGAGTCCGTACTCATGGAACAAGACTGACATGCCCGCGACATTGGCCCAATCGCCACCCATCCCCTACACTTGGGAGCGACCCATCTGATCCGTCAGATGTACAAGTGGTTCAGGTAGTTCTACCAGCTGATCAGCCCTTTCGCTTGCGTCGCTACGGCGGGTGCCATTAGGCCCTCGTTTCAACGCTGCAGGCGAGTTTCGGCAGGCGATCCGCTGGTTGGGCTGCCCAGGCAACCCACCCGGCAGTTCTAGCTCGCCGGGTTCGTGTCCGCAGTGCAGCGCCCTGCGCCGACTTGTACGTGTTTCGGCGATGGTGGCGGTAGAAGAACCACTGCGAAAAAGGAGGCGCCATCAGCGTCGAACCACGGATCAATGATCGTATTCGAGTACCGGACGTCCGGCTCGTCGGACCCAACGGGGAACAGGTCGGCATCGTCCGCATCGATGATGCGTTGCGGCTAGCCCGTGAGAGCGATTTGGACCTCGTCGAGGTCGCCCCCCAAGCTCGGCCGCCTGTCTGCAAGTTGATGGATTTCGGCAAGTACAAGTACGAGTCGGCCCAGAAAGAACGGGCTGCGCGGCGTAACCAGTCGCAAACCATCATCAAAGAGATGAAGCTGCGGCCCAAGATTGATCCACACGACTACGAAACGAAGAAAGGCCACATCTCCCGGTTCTTGAACCAGGGGGACAAGGTCAAGGTCACGATCATGTTCCGCGGTCGAGAGCAGTCTCGCCCCGAGCTCGGTTTTCGATTGCTAGAACAGTTGGCCGAGGACATCGCTGATATCGGTTTCGTCGAGTACACCCCCAAACAAGAGGGGCGCAACATGATCATGGTGATCGCGCCGCTGAAGAAGAAATCCGAAGTCAAAGGCAGCAAATCACAGCAACGCCGCGACCGAGACAAGATGATCTCTGAACGAGATCAAGCAGACGCTGAAAGCGCCTGACAGACCAGCAAGCAACAAGCGAGGTAATGAAATGCCGAAGATGAAGACCCACAGTGGGACCAAGAAGCGGGTCAAGAAGACTGGGAGTGGCAAACTGCGCCGCGAGCAGGCCAACAAGCGCCACCTGCTTGAGCACAAGTCCTCCGACCGCACGCGCCGCTTGTCGGCCGACGTCGATGTCGCCCCGGCTGACGTCAAGCGCGTCAAACGCCTTTTGGGCGAGCGTTAGTCGCCCACCCTCCTCGGCGAGGTATCGCCGAAAACCCACTTAAAACAAGCAAAGGAGATCACCATGGCACGCGTGAAAAGGGCGGTAAACGCCAAGAAGAAGCGTCGCGAAATCTTGGATCAAGCCAGCGGCTACCGCGGGCAACGTTCCAGGCTGTACCGCAAGGCGAAGGAACAAGTCATCCACTCGAAGGTGTACTCCTTTGACCACCGCAAGGCACGTAAAGGTGACTTTCGTCGGCTGTGGATCCAACGCATCAATGCTGGCGCTCGGCTAAACGGCATGACGTACAACCGGTTCATTGAGGGTCTCAAGAACGCCGGAGTGGAGATCGATCGCCGCATGCTTGCTGAGCTGGCCGTAAACGATGAGGTCGCTTTTGCGGCCCTGGTTGATGTCGCCCGCGAAGCCAATCTTGCTGCTGCGTGACCCAGCCTGCTCCCACATCCACCAAAGCGGAGCGGTTGCGGGCGATCCGACGGCTCGCCAATCGCAGCTTTCGTGATCAGGTAGGGCGGTTCCTGATCGAGGGACCACAGGTTGTCGGCGAGGCTATCCGCCATCGTCCGAATGCGGTCTCGGAGGTCTTGCTCAGCGACAACGCGACCGAACCTGCGGCCGCCACAGCCGCGGCGGCCCGCGACGCAGGCTGCACCGTAACGGTTGTCCCCGAGGAAGTCCTGGTCTCGGTGACAGAGACCGTGACTCCGCAGGGGATTGCTTGCATTTGCACATACGTGGACGTTCCGTTGGATCAGGTATTCCCGGCTCGACCGCCCGCAGCCTCAGAGCCGTCCGATCAAGCTGCGGGGGCCGCCCACCAGCGTGGGTCGGTCGTGCCGCGATTGACCGTTTTGTTGGACCAGGTTCGTGACCCCGGCAATGCGGGGACAATCTTGCGCACGGCCGCTGCGGCTGGGGCTGATGCCGTGCTGTTCGGTAAGAACTCCGTGGACCCATACAACGGGAAATGTGTTCGTTCGAGTGCCGGAGCAATCTTCCAGACAACAATCTGCAGAGACATTCCCAGCCAAACCGCCATTGAACAGGCCCGGGCGTGCCACGTCCGGACCCTCGCAACGGATTTGCGCGCCGACCACCTACTCGGGAGCGCCGAGACGACCGCTCTGCTCGGCGACTCCAGCCTATGGATATTCGGCAACGAAGCCCATGGCTTGGACCCGGAATTGGCCGCGTTGGCCGACACCTGTGTTCGTATTCCGATTTTTGGCCCAACGGAGAGTCTGAATTTGGCCGCCGCAGCGGCCGTCAGCCTCTACGCAAGCGCCTTTGCTCAACACTGAAGCGCAGCCCCGCCAACGCGACACCAACAAGATGCTGGTGGATTTCCGGCGGGCGCGCTGCACCCGCAGGCCGGAGGGGTTATTGGCAGCCGAAAGGCCCGGCGAGATAGCCGGTCGTACGAGGCGTAGAGTGCTGAGGCATGGCTGAGAACAAGACCCAACGCACCGACGCCAGTGTTCCCGACTTCCTAGCGGCGGTGCAGAACCCCCGTCGGCAAGCGGACGCCTACGCAGTAGCTGAACTGATGCGTGAGGTTACCAAGGAAGACCCAGCCATGTGGGGGCCTGCCATCGTTGGCTACGGCGAAACGCACCTCAGGTACGCGTCCGGGCGTGAGTTGGATTGGTTCAAGATCGGTTTCTCTCCCCGGAGTCAAGCCTTGACGATCTATTTGATGGATGGGACCGAGGCTCATCCAGGCGCGTTGGCGCGCTTGGGCAAGCACACGACCGGTCGGGCTTGCCTCTACATCAAGAACCTCGCCGATGTCGATGTTGCCGTGCTGCGCGAAATCATGACGGAATCGGTATCGCAGTCCTAACGGGGTGATCGCCGGCGACGTGGGTCGTTGCCCGGGCGGACGGTTATTGCGGCTTAACGAAGAACAACGTCACGCCGGGGGTGCCATGATCAGTGGCCTCGGTGTGCACTTGCGTGATCCCTTGCTCGTGCAGGATCCGGAACAGGGCGTTGAGATCGTATTCGGTCATCAGCATGGTCGGTTGGTCTGCGCCGCGAAAAGCGAGGCGACCAGGCCCGGATTGTCGGATTCGGGCATTCCACCGGCTCACCGCCCCGCGTCGGCGTTTCTCATAGGTGAAATGGAGTGCACCCACCCCGTTCGGGCGCAACCGGTGGAGTAGCGCGGTGAGATTGGCCTCACCGCGTGCCTGGGACATGTGTTGGAACACGATAAACGAGTGGACGAAGTCGTAGGTGTTGGAGGGCAGCGTGGCGCAGTCTCCTGTCTGAACCAATGTCACATTGTCCAACGACCGCGTTTGGGCCTGTTTCCTAGCCTCGGCGAGCATGGCGGCGGAAACGTCAACACCGGTGGCTTGCTCACTAAGCTCGGCTAGCGGAAACAGCAGGCGACCAACGCCGCAGCCAAAGTCCAAGCTATGGCGGGGGGAGAAGTCAGGTCGAACCTGTTTTCGCACCGTGGCAAAAACGGTCTCCATGTATTCGACGCCGGTCTGCCAGAACTGCGCAAGGCTGGCTGAGGTCATCTGGTCAGCGTGAAACCGGTCCTGCGTGACGACACTGAAGTACGGGTCGTTAGCACCGAACCACTCCCAGTCTTGGTCGGTCCTGTTCGGCATCGCGCGCTCTCCTAATGGTGGGGTCGTGGCGAGTTTATCGGGGCCCTGAGGACCCGCCGTCTGCCCCTGGCTGCCGACGAAGGGTCATTTTGACAACTCGGAACTTACTCTGATGGTGCTCAACAATTTCTGCGGCCTCGTGACCTACTTTGACAGTTGGGGAACCCAGCCTGGGTAGGCGCGCTGCGCTGCCTAGTTCGACGGGTGACGGAGAACCTCGTCACACTGGTTTCCAGACAGTTCGTTTTCCGCCAGGGGTTTCTCGTCAGCGGCCCATGCGAAGCACAGTCCAGCTTGCTTCTCCCGCTGAGCCTGGCGAGGAAACGGGCCTTCTGCACCAAGTACACGCGGTCGACCGCGGCGGCGGGGTGACAAGTCGCGAAGCTAGTCAAAGAGCGTCAGCGCGCATCAACACCGTATTTGGGGTAGGTGTGGTTGGTATGACGGGTGTGTTTGGTTCCGGTGTGCGGAGGCCTTCGGTGGCGGGGGCTGTTCTTGGGCTGGCGGTAGCGATGTCGGTGGCTGTGGCGGTTCGTTCTCCCGAGGCTCGTGCGGACGAGGACTTATTCGACTACACGGGCCCTGAGGTCTCGTGGAGTGTCCCAGATGGGGTGACCAGCAATGATGCGGTCGCGGGGGACGGCGGCGGCGAAGGCGGCAACGGCGGCACCGGTGGCCTCTTCGGCGGTGGCGCCAGTGGCACCACCGGACCAAGCGGGACCATCTCCCAGCCAGCTATCTACGGCTGGCGATTCTTGGACTGGTTGTTCGCCCCGCGTTCGGCACCGCAATCTTGATTGTGATCGGACTGTTCCTTCGGATCACGTTTCGTGTCACGCCAACTGGGCGCGAGTTGATCTGGGGTGTGACACCTCTTTGGCTAGATTCGGACATGAGTTTTACAACTGTGCTCAAACGCTCGTTTTCGGACAGGTCGGTAGCTCACCCCAGCTCCACCAGCGGATAGCTAGCAGCAACAGAATGCGACCCGATAGCGCCGACAGGCGCACGGGCTCCCGTCTCACTCGTGGCATGACCATGTGCCTCAAGGGACAGGTGTCTCACCAGGCACGGCAGGGCGTCTTGGAGCGAGTGGGGGTCTATCGGCTAGCAACCCCGACAATCGGGACCACGACTTCTCGAAATAGGATTCGGGCCCAGCCTGCGAAGTGTGGAAGTAGCTCGCCTTATGCACTGTCAGAGTAGGTCTGTCCCCTCGGTCCGATTGTCAGTTCTCCTCTTTGTCGGCATGGCCGCCGCACCGAGTCGCAGTGGTCGGCGTTGGAGGTCAAAATTCCCAAAAAATACGCTGGCATTTGGGGTAGTCCGGTTTGTTTGGGGCGCCCGCGGGCAGACACTAGTGAGATCTGATGAATGGGGGAGGTGGGGAACGAGCATGGCACGACGGGTTGAGGTGCGCAAAGTCGCCGCCCCGCTGGACAAGGTCTGGGCTGGATTGGTGCTGTTCCAAGACCACGATCGTCCGATCAAAGATGCCGTGGGTAATCCTGGGGCCGTGGGTTCTTTGGTGGTGCAAGGGATCGGCACTGGGGACGCTGAAGTGGTGAACAGCGTGATGGAAGCTGGCTCCTGCCACTTCCTGCGCTACAAATGTAAGTTCCGCGGGCCGCGTAGCTTGATGCACCGGCTGGCTTTTATCGACAACCGCGTCGAGGTTGACTACGAGATTAAGGCCTCCGCCTCCAGCGAAGCCACGTACATTCGTGCTGTCACCGATTATCAGGCACCCCTGTGGCCCACGGGGATATCGTTGGCCTTTGCACTGGTTGCATTGGTTGGGCTCAATGCCGTTGCTGCCTCACAATCATGGATCTGGGCCATACTGGTCGGGTTTTGGGTGCTCGTCGGCATCGCGATGCAGTACTTGCCACGCGAGTTTGCCTATCGTGCGGTCACCAAGCCTGTGCTGGACCGACTTGAGGAGCAAGCGCGCAGCCATTCCTTCCAGTCGCGTATCGCTTGGCGCCCAGCGAACGGAGACATGAGCTTTACCGAGGTCTTGGATTTGCGGCCCCTACGCAGCAAGACTCGCGCGGGACGCGCACGCTGAGGCACGCACTACAATAGGGCGTGCCGCGTCCCCGACCAAGCAGTCTTGCCGGGTGTCACTGGCCCAAACCGATCGACAGCAAGAGGGGTGCCCATGCCTGCGTCCAGCGGCAGTTTTGACCCGGTCGCGCCGGAATCGTTGTCCGAGGAGTCCGTCGCGGCGGCCGTCGCGGCCGCGCTGGCAGCAATTACCGCTGCTGCGGATCTCCCGGCCCTTAAACAGGTGCGCCTCGACCACGCTGGCGACCGTAGCCCGTTGGCACTGGCCAACCGCGAGATCGGTTCTCTGCCGCCGTCGGCCAAGGCCGATGCCGGCAAACGAATCGGCAAGGCACGGGGTCAGGTTCGTGCCGCTATGGAGCAACGCCAACTGGTACTGGAACAAGAGCGCGACGAGCAAGTCCTGCGCCAGGAGGCGGTTGACGTCACGATGGAGTACCACCCGTTTGGTCGCGGTGGCCGGCATCCGCTAACAACCATCCAAGAACGGATGGCCGACATCTTCGTCGCCATGGGTTATGACGTTGTGGACGGCCCAGAGGTCGAGTCCGAGTGGCACAACTTTGACGCACTGAACCTTGGTCCGGATCACCCGGCGCGATCGATGCAAGACACGTTTTTCGTCGAGTCGGCGGATAGCGGTCTGGTGCTGCGAACACACACGTCGCCGGTCCAGATTCGGACAATGCTCGATCGTCCCCCACCGATCTATATGGTGGCTCCCGGCCGGGTGTTTCGTACCGACGAGCTGGACGCCACCCACACCCCAGTCTTCTCCCAGATCGAGGGCTTGGCGGTCGATCGGAACATCACGATGGCCGATCTAAAGGGAACACTGGACCACTTTGCTGAGGCTCTATTCGGAGCGGGCTTGGTGACGCGGCTGCGCCCCTCGTATTTCCCATTTACCGAACCCAGCGCCGAACTGGATTTGCAGTGTTTCGTGTGTCGCGGGGCATCCACGCAAGACGGCGGTGCCCCATGCCGCACGTGCAGTAGCGAGGGTTGGATTGAATGGGGCGGCTGCGGCATGGTGAACCCCCGGGTGCTGACAGCCTGCGGGATCGACCCGCAGGAGTATTCCGGCTTCGCCTTCGGAATGGGGCTGGAGCGCACCCTGATGTTCCGGCACGGCATCACGGATATGCGCGACATGGTCGAAGGCGATGTTCGATTCACTCGCCCGTTTGGCCTGGAGGTCTAGATGAGAGTCCCCATCAGTTGGCTGCGTGAATACGCCCCGGTGCCTGCCGCGGAGTCGGGGCGCGACATCGCTGATCGCCTGATCGCCGCGGGTCTGGAAGTTGAGACCGTAGACACGATCGGCGAGGGCAGCAGTGGCCCCCTCGTCGTGGGACAGGTGGCGCAGATCACCGAGTTAACAGAGTTCAAGAAGCCGATTCGGCTCTGCCAAGTTGCGGTCGGGTCA
>JAHZKU010000124.1 GCA_022600255.1 Actinomycetes bacterium
CTTCCACCCAGCAAGACCACGCGGGACTCAACCCAGCGCTTGCTTGAAGACCTGCTGGGATGAGGACTCGGTTGTTTCGAGAGCCGTGGGCACCCAAGATCGCTACTTTCAGGTTATGCTGCAAATCACAGAAATCGGGCATGACTTAGGGAAAGATTCAGCATCAACGGCGAAACATAGGCATTTTGGCCTATTAGACTCGTCCGTGCGCCGGTTAGGGGGCCGGTCTGTCGCGGATCTGCCATTTGCTGGGCGTGACGGCAGAGCCTCCTCGAAGTTAGCGTCTGGCATATCGGTCGCCTTAGGCCTCACTGGACCCTGCCGCGGGTACGTCAGCGTGATGGTGACCGGCCGACATTCTGGCGATCAAGCCTGCCGAACCTCTCCTGCATGTGGGTGCCCCTGTGGTAACAGCTGACAGCGACCCCGCGGTACGTCCTCACCGGGGTTCAGTCGGATTGGCGCAGGAGGGCACGAATCTCGCCCATCGCCTCAGTGACGTCTACGTTCAGTGCAGGTGGCTCCAGTCGCAGTCGCAGCCAAGGGCGGGAATCATCGGCCCAATTCACGGCTGCTTGGCGGACATGCATCCCGTGGTCGTTTGGTTCCCAGGTTTCGTAGTCCACCCACCACGCCACCCCCTCTTCTCCCTGGGGATCCTTGGCTCGCCAAGGCACCTCAAACCGAGTTGGCAGGCCAGAGTCTGGGTCCAAGTCGATTCGCGCCGTAAGAGGAGCCGCCAATCCGGTTCCTGGCTCGACGGAGACATCGATCGTTGTCTCCGAAGGCTGCGTCATATGGACGCCGTCCAGGCCCCAGGTGGCTGGGATCAGGATCGCCTCGGACCACAGGAAAGGGCGCGCCCCTTGATCCAAGCCCGGACCAAACGTTGTTTGACCACGCACGCTGGTGACACCAATGTGGTCGGCATAACCGTCGTGCGCCCGCAGGACCGGCCGGCCGTACCACGTTGCGGCGAGTTCGGCTGCGAACTCTTGCCCTAAGACATGCGACGTGCGATAGGAGACCGGCAACCAAGGCGAGCGTCCCAACCGGATTCGGCCCGATCCGGCGATTGCCGCCGTTTCGGCGCGGGGCACCAACCCGCGGTGCGCCACGTCGAGCCAGCGCAATAATCCGTCTGGCCAAGTGGGGTCGGGGGGATCAAAGACAGCTTTGTCGGTGGATTCTTCGATGCGCGGGCTGGGGGCCGGTACTCCGAGTCCGGCGGCACTTGCCCCCACTAGAGCTGCCGCTCCCGCTAGCAGTCGCGCATCTGGCATGATTCCGCCCTCCCTGGCGCGCGATACGATCGGCGGCGCTGTTCTGAATGCGTTGTACCGCAGCGCTAAGCCATAGTCTGCCCGCCAGCAGTCGGCGAGCCTGCGGCGGGGGGCGGTGCACAATTCCGACATTTCCAGGGTCAGACTGGGCCACCTGTGTGAATGGCTAGCGAACACTGTGTGCGAAGAGAATAATGCGTTCCGAGGGTGCCGTAGGTTGCTGTTTCTGGCGACCCACAACGACATCCCACAACCAACGGTTTGGATCAGTCGCTCGGGCCCTGACTCGGATGCCTGATTCAGCATCAAACTCGGGTTCGAGCCTCGGGACAATAAGGAGACGCTCAGTGAGTCAAAAAGTCAGCAACACCGACCGGTACGCCGCCACTCCCGATCAGATGATCGAGATGATGGCCAAGCCGGACTACCTCACCGCGAAGTACGAGGCATTGAATGACATTGAGTTCAAGGTAGAGGAACAAGAATCCTCCGACGGTTCGCTGAAGCTGAAGGTCAGTCGGACCGTTTCAGCCAACCTGCCCAACCTCGCTAAGAAGGTGCTCGGGGAAACCAACGACTTGGTTCAGACCGAGACGTGGACTACCAGCGGTGACACCAAGACTGCCGAAATCCTCATCGACTCACCTGGAAAGCCCGTAAAGATTCACGGTACGGGTGAGATCAAGGCCGTCGGCGCTGGCGAGTGTGACTACACGGTCAAGTTTGAGATCAAGGCCAGCGTGCCGATGGTCGGTGGCAAAATCGAGAAAATGGTAGCCACTGAGACCAAGGAAAACCTTGTGAAAGAGAAGGCGTTCAACGACAGCTATCTATCGGCTAGCTGACCGGAAATAGGGGTTGATCGGCCCACTTGGGCGCCATCAACCCCTATTTCTTTCCCGGTCAAGTGGTCATACCACTTGACCAATAGTGGGGCTTGGGGCAGACTCGCAGCATGTTCGTACCCGTTGAGCGCCAAGGAGCCGCCGACGCGGTGTTTGAACAGGTGGCCGACCAGATCGTTGCCGGGAATCTGGCACCGGGAGAGGCGTTGCCCGCAGAGCGAGAACTGGCCCTGAACCTCTCCGTGAGTCGGCCTGCGCTGCGGGAAGCGTTGCAGCGACTGGCTCAAGTCGGTTTGGTTCACACGCGGCAGGGTGGTGGGACCCGTGTCAGAGACTGGGCGACTGGAGCGGGGCTAGATCTCCTGCCACGACTGCTTATTCGCGGCGATGGCTCCCTGAACGTAGACGTGGTTCAGTCCGTCTTCGAGATGCGCGAAGTGCTTGGCGCCGATGCGGCCCGGCTCTGCGCCGAGCGCGCCGACGCAAAGGCCGTGGCGACCATTCAGCATGCAGCGTCCGCGCTCACAGAGGAAACCCCACTGGTGCAACGAGCAGGGCAATGCTTGGAGCTATGGCGCCAGATCATCGCCGGGTCCGGCAATCTCGCCTACCGAATGGCATTCAACTCTATGAATGCGGCCTATCAACCGGCGCTGCCAGTGGTCGCCGAGCTACTGAGTGAGGAACTGCGGGACACCGAAGCGCACGCAGCCTTGGCCACCGCTATTGCCAGTGGTGAGCCGGACACGGCCCAAGAGGCCGCGCGGTTGGTGCTGCGTCGATCAGCCCAGCAACGAGACGAAGCACTCTCATCCATCAAGGCCATGCAAGCGTAGGAGGCGTAAATGGAAGCCGCAGCATCACCCTGGCGAGCGAGTTACTACGATTCGGATGCGCCGCCGCGTGGCGGTGTGTCAGATGCCCTCCCGGACGGCCCCAGAACCACACTGCAGCAAGCCTTTCGCACGTGGATCGCCGCTCCCTCCGCCCAACTGGCTGTGGCCGCGTTCGTCATCGCGTTCGTGGCACGCGCTGTGGTCGGTGGCGCCAGTTGGTGGGACCTACTCATTGTGGGCATCCTGGTGGGGTTCCACCCCATGACGGAGTGGCTGATTCATACCTTCATTCTGCACGCGAAGCCGGTCAAGCTTGGCGCGGTGCAGTACCAGAGCCTAGTGGCCCGCGAACATGTCCGGCACCACAAGGACCCCAAAGAACTTGAAACGATCTTCATCCCGCTGCCGGTGGTGTTAGCCATGGTGACGTTGCCTTGGTTGCTCCTTCTGGTGCCCTGGTTCGCCACTGGATTGGTGTTAACGGGTCTAACGACAGGGTTCGCGATCCTTGTTGCCTATGAATGGACCCATTTCCTGATCCACACCCCGTATCGGCCGAAGGGTCGCTACTACCGCTCGATTCGCCGCGCGCACATCTTGCACCACTACAAGAACGAGAACTACTGGCTCGGGGTCACCAACCACACGGCTGACCACTTGCTCGGGACGTTCCCGGACAAGGCGGCAGTCCCCACATCGCCCACGGCCAAGGATCTCGCCGCCCGATAAGCCAGTAGGCCAGTTAGCCAGGGAGCCAGGTGAGTTGATCGGCCAGCAAGGAGTACCCGACAAAGGCCACGGCATCGATTAGGAAATGAGCGATCACCATCGGCATGACGCGTTGCCAGCGCAAGAACAACCAGCCGAAGAGGACCCCCATCGCGATGTTCCCGATGAACCCGCCCAGCCCTTGATAGAGGTGGTAGGTGCCGCGCAGCAGTGCGCTGATGCCGATGGCCGTGGGTCCGCTTAGCCCGATCTGACGCAGGCGTCTGACGAAGTACCCCAGAACAACGATCTCCTCCAACAAACCCGCCTCGGCGGCCCGCAGCATCAAAATGGGGATGTCGTACCAGTTCCCGTCCAAGTTCGTCGTGGCAACTTGCACGTTCAGGCCTACCTGGACCGAAAGCAGGTAAAACGCCAATCCGGCGCCTCCGACCACCGCAGCCAACAGCAGCCCGCGAGCAAGGTCTCGACTCGGTTGGGAAACGTCCAGCCCTATGCTGGTCAAGGATTCCCCCGAGGCGTGCAGGAGGTAAGCAACAAGCAGGACCGCGCCCAAGGGCAGTACGATCCCGGCCAGCTGGTAGGCCAAATCCAGCCAAGGGTTACTTGCGACCTGGGTGATGATCGTGGTGGTCTGCTCGCTGAGGGGGGTCGGGGCGGTAACGCGTTCGATGAAATTCAGAAGGGCCCGAACGGCGGCGGCTCCCAGTGATACCCACATCACCACGACAACCTCGAGGATCAGTTGACGCCGCGTGATGACGGGTCGGGTCAACCCAGCTACCGCTTGGGGCGTTTCGGGCGGCATCAGCGGCTGAAACCGGCGGTAGTAGTGATGGCGCTTTGTGGTGGTGCCACCGCGAATGAGTGCCGGGTTAGGGGAAGCGCGGGCCGTACGACGTGGTTGTCCTTGGCTGCGGTGATGAGGCGAACTGTTCGCAGAATAGAGCCGGGTTTGCTCACTGGTGAGCAGCGCTGATCCGGGGAGTGGGTCGCAGGAGAATAGGAAGGGATCATTGCGACCCCAACTCTAGTTCGCGCCCGTCACCAGTGTTAGGGCCTAGGTTCGCAATGCTTCTCGAAGTCGCCAGCACGAACGCCGCCGCTGGGCGCAAGGACCCGAGCGCGGTGACGGATCTACTCGTCGGCCAACTCTTCTAGGGCTGCTGCGGCCTTAGCGGCCTCGGCTTCGAGGCGCGCCGCTTCGCGCTTGTACGATTCGCGGATTTCTTCCTCTGCGGCGGTTCGGTTGGTCCAACTGGCGCCTTCGACCGACTTGCCCGGCTCCAGATCCTTGTAGACAACAAAGAAGTGTTGGATTTCGAGGCGATCAAACTCTGGGACGTGATGGATGTCGCGTAGGTGCTCCTGACGTGGATCGGCGGAGGGCACACACAGCACCTTGTCGTCACCGCCGGCCTCGTCTGTCATCCGGTACATGCCCAAGGCGCGGCAGTTAATCACGCAGCCGGGGAACGTCGGCTCCTGCAACAGGACCAAGCAGTCAAGGGGGTCACCATCGAGTCCCAGCGTGTTGTCGACGAATCCGTAATCGTGTGGGTAACGTGTGCTGGTGAAGAGCAGTCTGTCCAGCCGAATCCGGCCAGTCTCGTGATCGACTTCGTACTTGTTCCGGCTGCCAGCCGGGATCTCGATGGTGACATCGAAGGTCAGGGGTTCCACTGCGGGCTCCTTGGTTGGAATCATTCGCTCAGGCCTCAGTTTGTAGGTCTCAGTCCGTCGTTGCCACTCGTTCGCCCCAATTAGCCGCAGGAGTTTCTCGGTGCCAGGCTCAACTAAGACATCTCACCCCGTTCCACCCAGTCTGCGGCGCGGGATCACGGTTGCTGCTTGTATTGCGATGACGACCGCATTGGTGGCCCTGCCAGCGGGTGCGGCGGACGATCCCGGCCCAGTGCTAGAGCCCACCCCAATCGTGGAATCGCAGGTTCCTGAGCAAAGCCCTGGGGTAGTTTCCTCGCGGATCGGGAAACTGGCGACAAACAAGATGATGGGCAAAAAGGCTGGGACGATCGTGATCGACCCGGGAACCAAAGAGACCCTCTACGACGACGATGCCGGTGCGGCGCTGATTCCAGCCTCGTCGATGAAGATTCCCACGGCCGTTGCAGTGTTGCACCAGTTGGGCGCAAATACCAGGCTAAGCACCACAACGGCCTTACCGCCCGGTTCCCAGGATTTGTACATCATCGGCGGCGGTGATCCGCTGCTGGAATCAGGACAGTTCAAGAAAGACCCAGCTGCTCCCGGCTATCCCAAAGCAACCTCCATGAACGCGTTGGCGAAAAAGACTGCTGCCCAGCTGCAGGAGCAGGGCATC
>JAHZKU010000125.1 GCA_022600255.1 Actinomycetes bacterium
ATCGAGGCGAGCCACCTGGTATCCCTCCATGGCGGCCTGCAACGCACAGATCGGGTCGATCTCGGTAACAATCACGCGCGCGCCCTGGCCGCGCAGCGAGTCCGCCGACCCCATCCCGACGTCGCCGTATACGGCCACGACGGCAGTCTTGCCGCCGATCAGGACGTCGGTTGCCCGGTTGATCCCATCGACCAAGGAGTGGCGGCACCCGTATTTGTTGTCAAACTTGCTCTTGGTCACCGAGTCATTGACGTTGATGGCCGGGAAGAGCAACGCTCCCTCGCGGAGCATTTCGTACAGGCGGTGGACGCCGGTGGTGGTTTCTTCTGTCACGCCGATGACGGCGCCGGACAGATCGGTCCAGCGGGTAGCATCCTCTTCGAGTGACTTGGTGAGCAACTCCAAAATGACTGCATGTTCTTCGTTGTCCGCCGTGGCCACGTCAGGGACCTTGCCCGCCTTTTCGTATTCCACGCCTTTGTGGATCAGGAGGGTGGCATCGCCGCCGTCATCTAGCAGCATGTTGGGGCCACCGTCTGGCCAAAGCAGGGCCTTCTCCGTGCACCACCAGTACTCCGGCAGGGTCTCGCCCTTCCATGCAAAGACGGGAATGCCCTGGGGGTCCGTAGGCGTCCCGTTCGGGCCGACAACGACCGCCGCTGCTGCGTGGTCTTGCGTGGAGTAGATATTGCAGGACGCCCAGCGTACTTCTGCGCCGAGATCTACCAATGTTTCAATCAGCACGGCTGTCTGAATCGTCATGTGTAGCGAACCAGTGATGCGCGCACCCTTCAGCGGTTGCTCCGCTGCGAACTTGGTGCGCATCGCCATCAGGCCTGGCATCTCATGCTCGGCCAGCTTGATCTCGTGCCGACCAAAATCGGCTAGGTCCAGATCGGCTACCTTGTAGTCCAACTCGCTCACAACTGCTCCATATCAGATCGCCCCACTTGGTGGTCTTGGCCAGCGAACTGGCCTTCCCCATAGTGTGGCATGTCTCGCGCAAAATCGGTGCCTCGGTGGGTCGATCAGTTGCAGTGCCGCTATTCGGGTGGGGTATCGGATGCCGCGCGCTGAGGATCGAAGATGTCAGGTTCCACGAAGATCACCGAATCCATCTTCACGACCGCCCGAATAGCGACTTCAGCGGCGTTGATGATGTCGGCAATCTCCGCTCCACTGGAGTTCGGGGCCACCGCAATCTTGGTGCCGACCAGCAGTTCATCGGGCCCGAGATGTAGTGTGCGCAAGTGAATCACGCGGGAAACGCCAGCCGTAGCCGCGATGGCGTTGCGCACGGCGATCTGATCCTCCGGCAGGGCACTTTCCCCGGTCAACATCGATGACATTTCGAAAGCCAGGAATACGGCAATCACGACCAGCAGTGCGCCTACCGCTGCTGCGCCCAGACCATCCCAGCGGCCATCTCCGGTGATGACCGCCATCGAGATTCCGAAGAGGGCAAACATCAGGCCGATCAGCGCACCGATGTCCTCAAGCAAGATCACCGGTAGTTCGGGCTGACGGGTGCGCCGCACGAACCGCAACAAACCGTGTTTACCGCGAGACCGATTCGCCTCTTTCAGTGCCGTGCGAAGCGAAAACCCTTCCAACCCCAATGCGGCGAATAGGACTACGAAGGCCACGGTGGGATCGGACAGCTCCTCTGGATGCTGAATCTTGTGGAACCCTTCGTACAGCGAAAACAGTCCGCCGACCAAGAACAGCACAATCGAGACGATGAAAGCGTAAACGTAACGCAGCCGACCGTAGCCGAACTGGTGCTCCTCGTCGCGCTTCCGCCGGCTGCGCTTGTTGCCGACAAGGAGCAGGACCTGATTTCCCGAGTCTGCAACCGAGTGGATGGCCTCAGAAAGCATCGACGAAGACCCGGTAAGCACGAAGGCCACGAACTTAGCAATCGCCACACCCAGGTTCGCGGCCAGCGCAGCGAAGACCGCCTTCATGCCGCCTTCTGTACTCATGACGCGTCCGTTACGAGTACCCCGTGTCCGGCGAAATCCAACAACACATCTGGCGACGATGCCGGGATCACGATGGCTTGCCCCGGCTCGGCCGCAAGCCGACCGGTCTGATCAGCGCCGATCTTCACCGAGACACCACCCGAGATCGGCAGCGCAAGTCGGAATCGCCCGGTGCGGGCGGCTTGGTTGCGACCGGCCTGGGAGTCGGTAGCGGAGTCGGTAAGAAAATCTACGCTGAACGGCGCCCCGGGCACCGCGTAGTGACCGTCGTGCGGAGAGCGCAAGATGGTTTCTTGCTCGTCGAGTCGCAGCGCCGTCAACGCCGCGTCCACGGCCACCTGCTTACTAGTCAAGCCAAGTCGCAGCACGTTGTCCGAACTGGTCATCACCTCAAGTCCTCGGCCGTGTACGTAGGCGTGCGGCACACCGGCGGGCAGGTAAACAGCATCCCCCGCCTGCAACTCCTCCGCCTTCAGCAGCGCCGCCACCGGGATGCCCGGATCCTCGCCGAACTTGGCCATGGCCGCGGTCATCACTTCCACCGCAAGCGGGCCTAGACCGACCTGCTGGCACGCCGCGACCCATTGCTCCGCAGGGGCAAGCACCGGACGCGGGCCCAGTAGATCGGCAATGGCCGCCTTAACGTCACCAGCGGCAAGACGATCGACAGTTTCAGGGGCAGCCCCAACAGCCGCCAATAATGCCGCAGACTGGGCCGCCTCCCGCCAGCCCACCATCACGATGAACCGCTCCAACGCCACCAGCATTTCTACCTTCTCGGCCGCGTCCGGCAACAAGCCACGGCTGTCCGGTGAATCGTGCATAGCCGCCGCCAGCGTTGCACTGGGGTGGACTTGAATCGACAAGGGCGACGCGGCCGCCAACAGTTTGGTGAGCAGGGGAACTTGCTGGGCCGGTAGCACTTGGTTCAATGTGGCTGAGTCAGCCGAGGCTCCCATGAGTGGTGAGGGCGCACTGGGATGTGCCCCGAACCACAGCTCCGCCTCCGGACCGTCGGTAGAAACGCCGGTCCACGCAGCGAGCCCGTTGTGTATGCCCCAGTCGTAGTCGCGCAGAACACCCGAGATGACCCACGCCTGCTCCTGCTGCGACGGCGCCATCAAGCGTTGTCCGGATCGCTCGCTTCATCCAGCAACATGACGGGAATCCCATCACGCACCGGAAATACCCGGCCGCAGGTCAGGCAGGTCAGTTCGGTTTCTCCCGCGTTTAGGTTCAGATCGCCATGTTCCGGGCAAGGGCAGCGCAGCAGCGCCAGCACCTCGGGCTGCAGCGATGGACTTTGCGAGTCAGTCATTCTGGGCTCCTCGGATAACAGCTAACACTTCGTCGGTCTTGCGGCTCAGGAGGTTGGGATCGTTGGCCTCGACGTTCAGTCGCAGTAGTGGCTCGGTGTTCGATGGGCGCACATTGAACCACCAGTCCGATGCAGAAATCGTGAGCCCGTCCAACTCGTCCACTGCGTTTCCTGCTGCAAACGCCGCACGCACACTCTCCATTGCCGACGGCGGGTGGGCAACAACCGAGTTGATCTCGCCGCTGTCAAAATAGCGCGAGAACTCCGCCACCACCGCAGACAGCGGTGTCCCCACCGGGGTGTTGCCTAACATCGACAGTACGTGCAAGGCCGCGATCATTCCGGAGTCCGCACGCCAGAAGTCCCGGAAGTAGAAATGCCCGGAGTGTTCCCCTCCGAAGACGGCTCCGGATTCTGCCATCTCCGCTTTGATGAACGAGTGTCCCACCCGAGTGCGCAGGGGCTCGCCGCCGTTCTCCAGAATGATCTCCGGGACCGCACGACTCGTGATCAAGTTGTGGATGATGGTGGATCCGGGGTGGTGGACCAGCATGGCCTTGGCGATCATGCCAGTGATGGCCGACGGCGAGACGGTATTGCCTTGTTCGTCGATCACAAAACACCGGTCGGCGTCGCCATCGAAGGCCAGGCCAAGATCGGCCCCCACACTAACGACGCGCTCCGCCAAATCCACCAGGTTAGCCGGATCTATCGGGTTCGCCTCGTGGTTCGGAAATGACCCGTCCAGTTCGAAGTACATCGGCATCATGGTGAGCGGCAGTGGCGGCAGGCCCGCGTCAGTGCCGAGTACCGCCGGTACCGTGTAACCCGCCATTCCGTTGCCAGCGTCCACCACCACCCGCAGCGGTCGGATTTGAGAGATATCAACCAGAGAACGCAAGAACCCCGCGTAGTCCGCCAGCATGTCCTGGGTACGAACGGTGCCCGGGTTGGCGCTAGCCGGGGGAAGATTCGAGGTGGCCACCATTTCGCGAATCTGGGCCAGCCCGGTCTCTTCGCCAACAGGGGCTGCCCCTGGCCGACACAGTTTGATTCCGTTGTATTTTGCTGGGTTGTGGCTCGCCGTGAACATCGCACCGGGCAGGCCGAGCCGCCCCGAGGCAAAGTAGAGACCATCTGTTGAGCACAGGCCGATCTGGATCACGTCGCAGCCAGCGTCGGTGACGCCTTGGCTGAAGGCATCCACCAAGGCCGGCCCGCTAGGACGCATGTCATGACCCACCACGATCGCACCTGGACCACCAGATGCGGTCTTGGCCCCCACGACCTCGACGAATGCGGCACCGACGTCGTGCGCCAGTTGCTCGTCTAGTTGATCTGGGTAAACGCCGCGAACGTCGTAGGCCTTGATGATTGCAGAAAGATCTTGCACGGTTCGGAGCCTATCTGCTCCGTTGTGGGTACCACGCGTCCGGCACCAAATACGCCGGAAAGTCAGCCCTCGACGTTGCGTAGGACACGCAAATGGCCGCGTCGTCCCACTTCCATGGTTCCGGCTGGCGGCGGGCCCATCTCCTCGGCATCAGCCCGAGCACGACCAGCTTCCCGCACCGCATCCGCCAAGGCCTCGAGGTCATCACTGCTGGGCTTGAGCGCTTCTGGGTCCGGCTGCAACCTGACAACCTCCCAGCCACGCGGTGCTGTCAGCCGCTCACTGTGATTGGTACACAAGTCGTAGCAGTGCGGTTCAGCGTAGGTGGCCAAAGGCCCCAGCACGGCGGTGCAGTCCGCGTAGACATAGGTGAGCGTGGCTACCGCAGATCTCGTGCAGGCAGGTTTACTGCACTTCCTAGCAAGGCTCACGCTAGTAAAAGTACCCCGAAGTGTCCCTTTTGAGCCACTATTGTCAGCCGTGTCGCCGGTGGGTCAAGGACCAAACACCGGGGCGACGTCGGGCAGCGTGACCCAGGGTGTTAACCGCAACAACTGGTATCCAGTCACTGCGCGACCCTGTCCCTGCTGTGAATGCGCGGCATAAAGGTTGCCTGAGCCGCCGGTCTTGGTCACAACCACGGTGTAGTTGGCTTTCTCAGCAGCGAGTTTCACAGAGACGGCGGCGTCTTGAGTCACAGTCACGTCTTTTTGGACGACCAGCGGTTGTGCAGACTTCCCAGTCGGCAGAACGGCAACCTCCGCTTTCACATCCCCGTCGAGTGCGGCCAGCGCCACCGTCGCCTTCGTATCGGGCAACAGGGATGTAGCGACCGCCTGGTTGGAGATTCGTGATTCGGCGGCCAGCCACATGACGTCCGAACCGCTATCGGCGAACTTGGCCTTTGTATCACTCAGCGCTTGGGTAGCATCCGCCTTCGCTGCGGCATCCTTGGCGTTCTCCAGTTTCGCTTCCGCCGCTGCAATGGCTTCTTGGCGTTTGCTCGCTGCGGCGCCGTCCTCCTGGTTCTCCACGAGCACGCTGGCTAGCACCGGCGTCGGACTTTCGACGACCACGGCGGTGGCCTCACCGGCCAACTCCGCCGCTAGGTCTACTGTCGTGACGCGCCCCTTTCGCAATTCAACAGTGGCCCGGTCTGCGATGTCGAGCGCGCCATCCGCGCCGAGCGCCTGCAATTCAACGGTGGTCTTACCTTTGGGCGAAAACAGCGTGATCTCTCGGGGACCAACGCCCGCGGGGATGCCCGCAATGACAGATCGCTTGGATGCTGAGGAGGGAAAGATCACCTCTCGACCACGCGGGGTGAGGCCGTCGCTGCGTTCGCTGGTTACATACGGTGCGATCAGACCCACCGTGGTGCGAACCCGGATTGCCAGGACTGGCGTGGCTTGCACCTTGGCGTCGAGCGCAATCTCAGTGGTTTCTCCCGCCTTGACCCCTATGGCATCGGTCCGGGTTGCGTCGATCTTCCCGGTTGGGCCATAGAAGTCCACATCGACGGCAGAATCCGAATCCGTCGGGTTGATCAGCACCAGACGATCGCGTTGTCCGTCCGCAGCTCCGCCACCAACCAACCAAGCTTGCGCGCCAGCGGCTAGGCACGGCGCTGAAGCCAGCGCGCGGGTCTGATCGCCGGTGTCGTTGGACGCACTGGCCGCAATACTGCCCGGGGTCAGGCCACCTTGGGCGCGGGCAACGGCGGAGACGGCCTTGCCCGGAAACTCCGAGACAGCCGCAGCTGCCCCCACCTCATCCACCGTTGCGATCGCCGATTCCTCACTAGGCACAAACAGATCGAATGATCCTGAGTCGCTCTGCCCCGGCTGACCCGGAACGTTGGCGAGCGTCACCCAGTTAGATCGGTTCTTCGCAGCGCCAAGATCTGGGCAAGCGACGCTCAGGGTACTCGCGCGATCTCGCTGCACGTCAGCATCTGCGATCTGGCTGGCCGCGTTGGGCGTCGTGGTGGTGGTCGCTAACGCCAGAACACCGCCACAGGCCCCCACCAGACCCACGATGACAAAGCCGGACTTGTTCATCGGGCACCTCCACTTTGGGAATCAGGCTCCAGTTGCCCGCTACCCGGATCGTGCGACTTGGTCTTCCTTCGGCGCGATCGCCGGTCGTTGGTTGCGTCCGAATCCCCCGCCCGCTTGCGAAGGTCAATCTCCTTCGGATGTCCGCTCCTGCGTATGGCCCGCCTGGCCGCAACCAACGCCGCAAGCACCACCAACACCAAACCTGCCAGCGGAACCAACAATGTCAGTTGCCGAGGGGTGGCATCGGGCGTCACAGCCAACGCAACTGGACCGTTCACATCTTGCCCCGTGGTGAACCGTTGCAGAGATCCGACATTGTCGGGATTCAGTTCGATCTCCCCTGCTCGGCCTTGCCAAAGCGGATCGCTGGTAGCCGCGATCGTCACTTCGTTGAACGGCGCGTCAGCACTAACAACAGTGTCGACCACGGCGGCGCCCGCGGCAGTGAACGTCACTGGAACCGAGACTGGACCCTCGGGCCCTTGAGCACGTGCCCGGGGAAGCCAACCGGAGATCTCCCACAGGCTGAAGCCGTTTGCCGTGGAAACTCGGGTGAGGCCCGGCACAGCATCCAGTTGGCGGGAGAGCCCACGATCGGTGGCGACGGTGGTCTGCACATATTTGATCGATGCTTCACCCAGTGTGGCCAGGTCGGCGGCTTCGACGTCGCCACTGGTCAGGCGCGAGATAGCGGTATTGAGCCCGGCGGTCGTGCTGGCGTCCGGGGCAAGCTCAGAATCTCCCAAGCTGGGTCCGTTCCCGGAGAAGATCAAGTACTCGTACTGGTCGCGACCCACTCCAGACACCAAGAGCACTCGCGGGGCCTGCTCCGAGAGCGTTTCGGTCAAGACGAAAGGTGAGACCGCCACCGGGTCTGACTTCTCCAGGATCTGGTTCTGTTCCAGCATCCACCACCCAGCCAGCAGCAGCGCGCTCGTGAGCATCAGGCTGGGCCCCACAACCCCGACACTGCGACGGAAACGCGTGGGATCGGGGTCCACTGGCGAGTCTGCGTCTTCTTCAACATCGGGCTTGGGGCGATTCGCGGCAGCCACAATAATGACGATCAAGCCGATTCCAACCAGAATCGTTGCCGAACCTGGCCAGGCTGCGACGCCGGCCTCGTTCCACGGGACCGGCATTGGGTACAACAACTGCCAGACGGCCAGCCCAAGACCAACCGCGATACTGCTCCAGGCAAATGCTGCGACTCTGCTAATTCCGCGCGTCAGCGTGGCAAGTAGGCCCACGATCAGCAGCAGAGCACCGAACCAGAAGCTGGGGGCGGCCGGTCCGCCGGGCGATTGGAAGGCCAACTGCCATGCTTGCGCTGGGTCGGCGGCCAGAGCCGCATTGTTCACCCCAACATCAAGAAACAGCAGACCCGGGTTGGTCAGCAGATGGCCGCTCCACGGCCATAACAAGACCACTGGGAACACCGCAACAAACCCCCAGCGGGGCAAACTGCTACGCCGACCTGGACTGGCCAGCGCCCACAGCAGTGCCAGCGTGAGCAGGGCGAGTCCCAGCGGCGGGGAAAACGCCAACAGGGCTGCCATCCCCAAGCTCACCAGGATCGTGCCGGGCCAAGCCGGCCGATTGAGCTTTGCCGGGGCCAAGCCCAACATGCCCACCAGTCCTCGCAGCACCAGAGGCAACAGGATCGCCACGGCCACGGTCCCGATCCGACCGCTGCCGATCGCCGCAATCGTGGCGGGCAACAGCCCGTAGGCCAGTGCTGCGGCGACGCGGGGAAACCCTGACACGAACCCTCTGAGTGCCCAGAAGGCCGTGGTACCGGCAAGAACTGGAGCCAGCAAGATCATGATTTGAACGGCCACGGTGGCGCTACCCAAGAACACCAAAGCGACGCCTGCTAGGAAAGCCAGGAAGGGCGGCGCTGCGACATCCGAGCCAAGCCCAACATCGTGCCAGGCAGCAGTGAAACTGGCGAAGAGACCACTGGCGGACGACGGGGTTGGCAACAAGGCGCCGCCGTGGATCTGACCGGAACCAAACCACATTTCTCTGGTGGCAAACACACTCACCAAGAACAGGGGCAAGGCCACGGCCGCAAACCAGTTGCCCGCCACTCGGCCACGCCGCCGAATCGACTGCATTGAATCGTTGGACCCGTGGTCCAGAAAACGCGGAACTGCTTCCTGCCAGTAGGACCCGTTCCGGCTCAGGGCTTTGCGGCGCCTGCGAACCTCGCGACGCGGGACCACTTTGGTCTGGGCAGTACCCCGACGGATTCGCCACAACATACGGACTTGGAGGACAGGAGCGAAACCAGCAACTAGCCGATCCCAGACCGATCCTGAGGCAAGCCCAAAAACCGCTAATAGTGCGCCGAAAGTGCCCGCCACCATGACTCGGAGCGCCGTGAACGGCAGGCGCCACAACGGCGCCTGGGCCAGACTGTTGAGGTTGGCCGAACGCCGCTGCGCACGGTCAGCGTTCCCCCGCACCTTCAGCCCGGACCGGCGACCGGCGGCCCCGGCGGCCCGATGGTTAATTACGGCTTTAGGGGCCACCACGACTTGCCCACCGGCCCGCTGGACGCGGTAGCAGAAATCGGCATCGTCCCCGAACAGCGGCTGCGCTTTGGTGAACCCGCCGAGTTGTTCCCAGATGTCCCGTCGCACCAGCATGCCGCAACTGTCTACTGCGAAGACCTTGGATCGGTGGTCGTACTGACCCTGATCCAACTCTTTTGGCTCAATGCCGGTGATCCTGCGACCCGTGCTGGTGTAGGAGAACCCGAGTTCGGCCACGATGCCGGTATTTCGCCACTTGTGCAGTTTGGGTCCGATCACCCAGGCATCTGGGTTCTCTTGTGCCACCGCCAGCAATTGGGTCAGGGAATCTGGGGCCACTTCACAGTCGTCGTGCAGAATCCAGATCCAGTTCCGGCGATCAACCGCCGGGTCAGCTTCAGCACCGTTTTCGTCAGACACGACCTGTTCTCTGGGACTGGCCCCATCGGACAGATCGATCACCGCAGAGGAGCCGCCCGAACCCTGTGAATCGGTGACCGCGCCGTCAGCCGGGCTCACAGCCTCTGTCGTGCTGGCCCGTTTTCCGTCGGTCAAATCCACAATCGCATCACTGTCGATGGCACTAACCGACTGCTGGATTCCAGCCGCCACGGCGGCTCCGAAACCAGTGCGGACATCCAGACCCACGATCTGGTTGGCCAGCCCGCTGGCCTCGACAAGGGCGACCGAGTCGTCCTGTGATCCGGTGTCGACGGCGCAAACTGAGTCTGGTTTGCGCGTTAGCTTGTCCAGAGACGCGAGCGCTCGCGGTAGCCAGCGCGCACCATTGTGCGTGACCAGCACTGCGTCGACCCGTGCCTGCTCAGCGGAATCTCTGGGTCCAGACTGGGCTGCTTGCGGATTCGCAACCGAGCCAGCTGAAGTGTCTCCCCAAAAATGAGATACCGAAGTGGTCATACCGCTCCCTACCATTAGCCGAGTTCCTCGGCAACGATAAGCGACAAATCCCCCGACCGGGCTGATTTGGGGCGGGTAGTGCGTCGATTTCCTGCAGTCAGCTAACCCAGTACTTCAGGCTTAGCCTGCTTCGCGCTTGAGGCGACGCCGCTCGCGCTCGCTTAGGCCACCCCAGATCCCGAAGCGCTCATCATTCTCGAGCGCATATTCCAAGCAATCAGTCTGCACCTCGCAGGAAAGGCACACCTTCTTGGCCTCGCGGGTGCTCCCGCCCTTCTCCGGAAAAAACGCCTCCGGATCCGTCTGCGCGCACAGCGAGCGCTCCTGCCAGGACATTTCCTCTGGCTCGGTAGCTGGTAGCAATATCATTTCACCCATAGTGGTGCCCTCCTGTTGTCCCCTACACCTAGCGCCAGCCCGACCGAACCACCCAGATCCGATCGCGTCCCTTCCCGAACGAACTGACGCTTATGTAATTACAAGCATGTCATTCGGTTACGTCAAGGGAGAATCCAATATCTGTGGACGACACTCCCAAGAATTGGCACATCTTGGGGCAAACGGACAAAACGGACACGAGATATCCACAAGATGGTCGGGCGTGCCGCGGCCAGGCTGGCTGGCTAGGCGGTTCGAGGAAATGCTGGATACCACTCCGCGTTAGTTCGACTGGACCAGCGTGCCGTATGACGTGGTCCGCTGCCGGGCTGGTCGATTGATCCCCGCAGCGATTTCCACCAACTCAGGCACCGTGAGTGCGCTGCCGTGGTCCGAGCCGGCCATCCGCGAGATGGTTTCCTCCATCAAGGTGCCGCCTAGGTCGTTGGCGCCACCCTGGAGCATTTGGGCGCAGCCGGCCGGGCCCAACTTGACCCAAGAACACTGAATGTTGTCGATGGCTCCAGCCAACATGATGCGAGCCATCGCATGAACGGCGACGTTGTCCCGGGCGGTCGGACCGGGGCGGGCCACGCCGGCCAAATAGATGGGCGATTGCTGGTGTACGAACGGCAGCGGCACGAACTCGCTAAATCCCCCCGATCGCTCCTGCAGACTTCGGATCAGGGCGATGTGACGCACCCAGTGCTCAGGTTGATCAACATGGCCGAACATCATGGTCGCCGTAGATGGCAAACCCACCTCGTGAGCGGTCGTCACCACGTCGATCCAGGACTGGGTCGGGAGTTTGCCCTTGGTCAGAATCCAGCGAACATCATCGTCCAAGATCTCAGCGGCCGTTCCGGGGATGGAATCCAAGCCAGCCGCTTTTGCCGCCGTGAGCCAGTCTCTATAGGACATGTTGGCTTTGGAAGCGCCGTTGACAACCTCCATGGGACTAAACGCGTGCAGATGAATGCTGGGACGCCGCGCCTTCACCGCCGCCGCGAGATCAAAGTAGGCGGTTCCGGGAAGATCAGGATGAATCCCGCCTTGCATGCAGATTTCGGTCGCGCCAGCTTCGGCCGCCTCATCTACCCGATCCCCTACCTCAGCCAGGCTCAGGGTGAAGGCGTCCGCGTCCTCGGCTCGTTGCGCAAACGCGCAGAACCGACAGCCCGTATAGCAAACATTGGTGAAGTTGAGGTTGCGATTTACCACATAGGTAATGTCCTCGCCCACGGCATCACGCCGTAGCCCGTCCGCAATCTGGCTCAAGGCAGCCAGGGCCTTGCCATCGGCCCTCATCAGCGCCGCCGCCGCCGCAAAGTTTTCTTCCCGGGCCAAGGCCGCAGGATCTGATTCAGCTAGGGCGAGTCCCTGACGCTCGTCCGGTTCCAGTCTGGCGCTGGCTGCCTGACCGGCGGCTGACACCTGACCTGCAATTACATCCCAATCCCCAAAAACACTGGCGACATCGGCGCGCGTGGTCGCGCGACGGCCCACGAGATCGATCGTCTCGCCGAGGTCCACCCGACCCCCGCCATTACGCGCCGCAAACCCCTCATAGCCCGGATCCGGCGCCTGCCAGGGCAATCCAGCGGGCACTGCAGGTGAGGCGGCGAGTCCGTCAGATTGCGCTAGAGCGCGCACATGCGGCTGCACCCTTGGATCGATCCAGCGGTCTTGATCGCGCACGTATTCGGGATGCACTGTGAGCCGCGGGGCTAGGGATAACTCAAGAGTCGCCAGTGTGGCCCGCACGCCGGCGATCTGCGGCCAAGGGCGCTCGGGGTTCACATGGTCCGGTGTCACTGGACTGATGCCGCCCAGGTCGTCCACACCGGCCCCGACCAAGTCCGCCAGTTCACCTGGATCGCTCAAGTTCGGGGGCACCTGCAGCCGCAACTTCGGCCCCAGCAAGACTCGGGTCGTCGCAATCGCCGCCAAATAAGCCTCGTGGGCTAGGTCGGGGCGTCGTGCTGCCGCAGTACCGGGTTTGGCACGGAAGTTCTGGATCAGAACCTCTTGGATGTGGCCGAATTCCCGCGCAGACTCGCGGATCGCCAGAATCGACTCAATG
Organism: Actinomycetes bacterium; assembly: GCA_022600255.1. Lineage (GTDB taxonomy): Bacteria > Actinomycetota > Actinomycetes > S36-B12 > JAHZKU01. The sequence goes on from JAHZKU010000125.1 coordinate 12,676, forward strand.
AGTTCCACATCAGTCTCGCCGATCCCCAAGAGCAGTCCGGTAGTAAAGGGGATGGACGAACGACCAGCGTCGGCCAACACGCGCAGTCGCACGGCGGGATCCTTGTCCGGCGAACCGTAGTGCACTTCCCCTTTCTGCTCAAACAACCGCCGACTGGTGGTCTCCAGCATCATCCCCATACTGGGCGCCACCGGACGCAAAATCTGCATCTGGCGCCACGTCATGACCCCCGGGTTCAAGTGCGGTAACAGACCGGTTTCTTCCAGAACCGCAATGGCACTGGCCCTCAGATACGCATGCGTATCGCTGAAACCCTGCGCATCAAGCCATTCTTGGGCCGCGGGCCAACGCGCTTCGGGGGCGTCACCCAAGGTGAAGAGCGCCTCTAGACACCCCGCGGCCGCGCCCGCGCGGGCAATCTGCAGCACCTCGTCACGGGATAGGAACAGACTCTGCCCCTCGCGGCGCAGTGTGGCCGGGTCAGTGGCAAAGGTGCAGTAGGAACACCGGTCCCGGCACAATCTCGTCAGCGGGATGAAGACCTTGGGAGAGTACGTGATCACCCCAGGCCGCTTGGCATCCAGTAAGCCATGGTCCCTGATCCGACTTGCCGTCGCCATCAGGTCGCGCAGGTCTTGGCCCCGTGCTGCTAGCAGCGCCACACTCTCGGCCGTGTTCAGGGTCTTGCCTGCATCCGCTCGCCCGATGGCTCGGCGCACTTGCCGCTCGTTTGGCTCACTGGTCACCTTCTCAGGGTAAACGCACCTTGCCCGCCGTCCACCCGCCCGAACCTGCCTGTCAGGATGGAAGCCATGCATGCGGTCGTGTTGGCAGGTGGTTACGGTGGAGCGCGGTTCGCGCGCGGACTCAGGGATTTTCTGGCTGAGCAAGGGAAGTCCGACGCCGACGAGATCACCGTGATCGCCAATGTCGCCGACGACATTCGATTGCACGGGCTGCACATCTCGCCGGATCTCGACACCATCATGTACACGCTGGGTGATGGACTGGACGAGGAGCGTGGTTGGGGACGGCGCGACGAGTCATTCTCGGCCGCGCAGGAGTTTGCAGCCTACGGCGCCGTCTCCTGGTTCGGCCTAGGAGATCGCGACCTGGCCACGCACGTCATTCGTACCCAAATGCGGGAGGGCGGATACTCCCTCACCGAGGTGACCGCGGCGCTCTGTCAGCGCTGGCAGCCTGGGGTGACGTTGTTGCCCGCCACTGACGACCGACTCGAGACTCACGTTGTTGTGCAGGTGGATTCACCTTCGTCAGGCGCCGGAGTTGCGGCTGTCACCAGTGCTGGCGCAGACAAAGCGATTCATTTTCAAGAATGGTGGATTCGGTACCGCGCCGATGTCCCGACCAAGTCTTTTGTCCTCGTCGGGGCCGAACAAGCCCGCCCCACACCCGCGGTCCTTGCCGCACTGAGGAATGCCGATGTCGTCTTTCTCGCGCCGAGCAACCCGATCGTCAGTGTGGATCCAATCCTCAAGGTTCCTGGAATGCGGACGGCCCTGCTGGCGGCCTCAGCCCCAATCATCGGGATCTCGCCGCTGATCGGCGGGAAACCACTAAGAGGCATGGCCGACAAGTGCCTGGCGGTTGCCGAGATTGAGCCAAGTGCCGCAGGCATCGCACACTACTACGGTCGGCGCGGGGAGGGTGGCGTGCTAGACGGGTGGTTGGTCGACAGCCAAGACAGCGATCTGGTCCCCCAAATCCAGGCCGACGGGATGCCGGCTGCGGCTGTCCCCTCAGTCATGCACAACAAGGAGGCCAGCATGACCCTCGCCCGGGAAGCGCTGACCTTCGCCGATTCGCCGGCGGTGCGTTCATGACCCAACAGACGCAGCCCATTGTGATTCAGGCCTTGGCAAACCTGCCCGAGATTCACGAAGGGCACGACCTCGCGGCCCTAATTTCAGAACGCGCCCGAGCCGTAACCTGGCCCGACGGCGGTATCGGGCTGCGAGACGGCGATATCATTTGTGTCGCGAGCAAGGTCGTGGCCAAGGCCGAAGGTCGTACCCGCCCGGCCGAGAACCGAGCCGCCGCGATCCGTGCCGAAACCGTGGACATGGTGGCCGAACTGCCGGGTGACGACGCATCTGCGATCGTCCGCACTGCCACCGGGCTCGTGCTCGCGGCCGCTGGCGTTGATGCCAGCAATACTGCTGCCGGCACCGTTGTGCTCCTGCCCACAGATCCAGATGCCTCGGCCGCACGACTTCGGACGGAACTACACCGCCGCACAGGATTAACTAGAGTTGGAATCCTGATCAGCGACACCATGGGTCGGCCTTGGCGACTTGGGCAGACTGATACCGCCATTGGTGTGGCCGGGGTGGTTCCGCTGCGCGACGAGACTGGCTGCTTGGACCGAGACGGCAACCTGCTTCAGGTAACGGCTGCAGCGATTGCAGACGAACTCGCCGCGGCTGGCGACCTGACACGGACCAAGAGCAGTGGTCATGCCGTCGTGATCGTGCGCGGCGTCGGCGCTCACGTGAGCCCAGATGATGGCCCGGGGGCGCGAGCCTTGGTAAGACCGATCGAGGAGGATCTGTTCCACACCGGAGCCGACGCGGCCTATGCCGCGGGGCTCACGGCTGCCGTCAGCAGTCGCCGCACCATTCGGGCCTTCACCGATGAACCCGTGGATCCAGACCTGATCGTGGCCGCGGTTTCCGACGCCATCACCGCCCCGTCCCCGCATCACACAACACCCTGGCGGTTTCTGCGCATCGCAGACCCGGGGCTGCGGCGCAAGCTGCTCGATGCCATGCGCGCACAGTGGGAGGCCGATTTAGCTCAGATTGATGGTTTCACGGCCGAGTCCATCCAGAAGCGCACCAAACGCGGCGACGTCCTGCGGCAGGCGCCGGCCTTGATCCTGCCGTTCCTAGACTTTGCCGCCGCCACCCACAACTATCCAGACGAGCGCCGGCGCGGCTTCGAGCGCGATCTGTTCATGATGTCGGGGGGCGCTGCGGTGCAGAATCTCTTGGTGGGCCTTTCGAGCCGCGGACTAGGCTCAGCCTGGATTTCCGCCACGGTGTTCTGCCCCGAGACCGTCCGCGAAGTCCTGAATCTGCCTAAGACCTATCAGCCCTATGGTGCCGTTGCGGCGGGGCACCCGGCCGAGTCTGCTAAACAACGGCCGAGCAAGAAGGTCGCAGACTACCTGCGTGTGATGTAGCGCCACCTCACCGATCTGATGAGAACCGGATGCTATGCGGGGGCAGCGTCATCTCAGGCCAGATCCGCGCGCCGTCGGTGAGCTCGTTGCCGGCGCCGACGACCGCACCTTCAGCAACCACGCTCCCTCGGACCACCGCAGTTTCGCCGATCACGGCGTCTCCAGCCACCACGCTATTGATCACACGCGCCGAGTCTTCGATGCGTGCACCGGCCATGACCACTGATCCCACCACCTTTGCGCCAGCACCAACCTGCGCACCCGAGCCGATCACACTGCCGCCGGTGACATCTGCGCTAGGGGAAACCTGCGAACCTGGCAGACACAACGAAGGCCCTACCGGACCCGGTACGGCACTAGATCGCACTCGACCGAGCACGAGATCAGCCGAACCCTGAACGAAGGACATCGGGGTTCCCAAATCCAACCAGTAGCCATCATCCACGACGCCGGTAACCCGGCGGCCTTGCGCCAGCAGGTCAGGAAACACCTCTCGTTCCACCGACACCGGCCGGTCGGCCGGGATTTCGTCAATGACACTGCGCTGGAAGACGTAGCAGCCTGCGTTGATTTGGTCGGTAACGATCTCTTCTGGAGTCTGGGGTTTCTCCAGGAAATCCAAGACGGCGCCCTGCGCATCGGTCGGGACAAGCCCGAAGGCGCTGGGGTCGGCAACGCGGGTCAGGAACAGCGTGACGGCCGCCTGGGTGTCCTGATGACTCTTGATCAGGCTGGGCAGGTCGACCCCACTGAGCACGTCGCCGTTGAAGACCAGGACTGGGTCATCCGGGCCAGATTCCAGTGCTTCTGCTGCGAATCGAATTCCACCACCGGTCCCGAGCGGGACCTCCTCAGTGCGGTAGACCAACTCGATTCTCATATCCGAGCCATCACCGAAATAGGCGGAGAACACTTCTGGTCGATAGGACGTCCCCAAGATCACGCGCGTAACGCCGGCGTCTGCGGCCTGGGCCAACTGATGGGCCGTAAAGGGCACACCAGCCACCGGCAACATGGGTTTGGGGGTGTTGATGGTTAGGGGACGTAGTCGCGTGCCTTTGCCGCCGACCAACATTATGGCTTCCACGATCCCCAAATCTGGCACAAGCGCAGCCGCAATGCTGCTAGACATGCGCAACCAACCCGCCTTTCCCCGGCTAAGGCGGTCTGCGGCGCACCGGCCAACCGGGGGCCGAGTAAGCTTCGGAAGCATGTCCAACCCGAACCTACTGCTCGCGGCAGCCCGCCAAGAACGCGGCGACGCACCCGCCATCACTTGGTACGGTGCCGATCGCACGCGAATCGAGCTGTCTTACGCCACCTTGGCCAACGCCGTGGCCAAGACCGCTGGCTTTTTGCAGGAGGAATTGGAGTTGGAGCCCGGTGACAGCCTGCGATTACAGTTGGGAAGCCACTGGCAAACCCCCGTCTGGATCAGTGCGTGCGCTGCGGTCGGGCTAGCTGTCGATTTGCGGTCGACGGCCGACCACAGCGCCGCCCCCCTCGTGAGTTTCTCCCTGACATCTCTGTCGCAGTCGCCGTCAGCGGCTCCAGTCCTGGTTTCGGCCAATCCGTTTGGCCTACCCGGGGACGCACCTCCGGACGGGATTGTCGATCACGCGCGCGAAGTGATGCTGTTTCCCGACGTATTTGTCCCCGAGCCCGATGTACACGCCACCTTCGCCATCCGCGACGACGTCGGCCACTATGGCGTCGAGGAGGTGGCGAACCTAAGCAGCCAAAGCCAGCGGCGCTGCCACTTAGCTGCGGGCACCCCCACAGTGACCATGGCACTGCCCGAAACTCGCGCGGGCTGGCTCACGGCTTGGGCACTCCCGATCTTCCTGGGCACCCACGCGGTGTTATGCCCGCCAGACCTGAACCAGCCGACCGAAACCAAGACGTTGGCTGACGTGCTCCAGCAAGAGGACGCGGCGACGATTGTCACATCGGCGACGGATCGGAACCAATATGCCGACCTTGCCGTCTCAGTGTGTGTGATTGAGCAGTAGTGGCGAACCCGGAGCAGCGATCAAGAAGAGGAACCGGTGCTGACATCCGCGACACAGTTGGATAACTATTTGCCCGAGGTAGCTGGGCCCGCGCTCCGATCGCATCCGGGCAAGGGCATATTTGGTTAGTAGTCCGTTCATCTGGCAACCGGGATTCGTTTGCATCTAGGCCACGCGCGAGTGGCCAATGCGACTCAGGAGGTTGGACCAAGCCACCGGGCGCGTTGTGGGACAGGTGATCGATCGCGATTCAAAGGGAGGCACAGACATGGGAAAAGGTGACTCGTCACTTCCCAGACTTCCCGACCCGAAGGCCACCGCCGCAACGCCGGACGCGCCGGCCCCTTTGCCTCAGCCAAAGCCCCGGAAACGGCGGCGTCGCCTCGCTGGCATTTTTGTCCTAGTCGTATGCATATTGCTGGGTGGCACCGTGGTCGGTGGGGCTTGGCTGTACTACCGGCTGTCTGGAAACGTGCAGACCATCTCGGTGGAAACCGCACCTTCCCCCGAAGCCAACGAGCCGGTCAATATCCTGCTGATGGGTAGCGACTCCAGAACCGGAAAAGGCAACAAGGGCTACGGTCTCGATGCTGGCCGCAGCGGCGAGCGGAGCGACACCACCATCCTGCTTCACATCTCGGCCGACCGCCAGAATGCAACAGCTGTGAGTATCCCCAGGGACACCTGGGTGCGGATGCCGGCCTGCGCCTCAGACGGTGTCGCCGGCACCTACGACAAGTTCAACACCGCCTTCCAAGAAGGTGGCGCCAGTTGCACAACTGAGGTGGTCACCGAACTCACAGGCGTTCCGATTCATCATGTGGCGGTCGTGGACTTCGGCGGGTTCAAGAACGTGATCGACGCCCTGGGCGGCGTTGAGGTTTGCCTGAATCAGCCAATCCAAGATCCAGACTCACAGCTGGACCTGCCTGCGGGAACCACATTGGTCGACGGCGAACGAGCCCTGGCCTTTGTGAGGGCGCGCAAGACCCTAGGGGATGGATCTGACATCGGGCGCATCAAGCGACAGCAGGCTTTCCTATCCTCCGCGATTCGCAAAGCCACCGATACCGGACTACTGCTGAATCCAGTCAAGCTGTTCCAAGTTCTGGACACCGCCACCCAATCGCTCACGGTGGATGAAAGCCTTAACAGCCTGGGCCAGATGCGCACCCTAGTTGATAGTTTGCGGGCCATTGATCCGGCCAACATCACGTTCGTTACGATGCCATTTACGTATCGTGCGGACAACGCCAACGTTGATGTAGATACAGTGCAGGCTGACAAGATTTGGCAGTCAATTATCAATGACACACCTTGGCCGCCACCGGTAAGCCGCGGGCCTGACGGCAAGAAGGTGGTGGTCGCGCCCGAAGAGATCACCGTCAGAATCGTGGACGCCTCCGGTTCCCAGGCCGGCGAGAAGGCCTCCCGGCAACTGCGGGCCCTCGGCTTCAGCATCAGTGAAATAACCCAGGCCAACAAGAAACGTGGTGAGACAGAGGTGAGCTACGGGTCCGGGCTGCAGGACAGCGCCAGAACCGTGGCCTACATAACGGGAGCTCCCATGACGGAGAAGGACGACATCTGGACGACAACGTTGACCGTCGGGTCGGACTGGTCCAGTGTGAAGTCCGATGTGGTGGTCGGCAATTCCAAGAAGGCCGCTGACGAGACCTCAACGCAGGCCACCACCGCCGCAGAGCCAATCTGCGCGGGCTGACCGGTCCATCACTCGCGACGCGCGACACAACCTACGTCGGGGCGTCCGGTTAACCCCTCCCCTCGCCTGCTCACCAGGCCAAACAGACTTACGTTTCGTCGCGGACTGGGCAACCTGCGGCAGCACCATTCCAA
>JAHZKU010000126.1 GCA_022600255.1 Actinomycetes bacterium
CCCAAGTCCATGAGCCGTTTCGTATGTCCGATGTGTTGGCCCGCGACGCGTCCGAAGCCGAGCTATTCGACTGGGTAAACACGTTTCAGCGCCAATACGCGGACTGGGTGGCGCAAACCCGAGCGTTTGCGCAGCGACCTTGGACACGCGGCGACTTCCGGTTGGGGTAGTCGAGGCCAGGGAGACTGAGCGGGCACCAACCCTGTGCGCCGACAATCGAGTTTGCGAGTCGCTTGGTGACGCGTGAGTCGTCTGTGATCCACTAACTCCACGGTCGAAATCCCCAGCCGAGAACTCGGCAATATGGGCAGCGATCTCAGCACCAGGCTGCGGCACTCCTGCCCAGACGCCCGACGAGTGGGAACGCGGCCAACTCGTATTGCAGGAAACAGCATCAACCTTCACGCCCATCCCCTTCGCTGCCAAAGGCCGCGCGTCGTTTTGACGTGGTCTCCCATGACCCAGGGCAAGCAGGTCGGAAGGCTGGCGCTATTTCTGCTCAGCGGCTGCGCTGCGCATGACTCGGCGTATTGACAGCCGTAGTCCGTCGCGTGGGTGCATCGTGACCCCCGCCGAAATTGGGACTGTCGTGCCCCGGCCGTGGCCGGTTCTGGGCGGGCCCAGCCAAAACCGGCCGACAAGCTCGGCAATCACGATCTTCGCCTCAAGCAGCGCCATGTCCCGGCCAATACACAGCCGCGACCCGAGGCCGAAAGGGAAGTAGGCCCCTGTGGGCTGCCGTGGGATTTCTCGATCGGGGTCGAACCGTTCTGGTTCGGGCCAGTAGCGATCGTCTCGACCCAACACAAACGGTGACAGGATCAGCAGCGAGCCGGCCGGGATTGTTACGCCTGCTAGCTCGGTCTCTACCAGTGAGCGACGGGTGATCAGCCAGGCCGGTGGATACATCCGCAGCGCCTCCGCCACCGTGTCCCCGGCCAAGTTGAGCTCAGCGATATCGCCCGAGCCGTAGTACCGCTGAGCCTCATGCTGCAGGCGTCCCTGCAAGTTTCGGTCCAAGCTGATGTGGTAGAGCGCCCAAGTGAGAGCACTGGCCACCGTCTCATGCCCGGCCACTAGGAATGTGACAATCTGATCGCGCAGCTCCGTGCCCTGGACTTCGGTGTTGTCCATCAAGATGGGCAAGAAGCCGGTGGACTCCTCCGTATCGAGCTTGCCAGCCTCGGCCTGGGCCAGCATTAGATCCACAGCATTGTCTAGCTCGGTTAAGGCCGTTGCCAAGGACCGTTTGGCCGGATATGGCGCCCAGTCTCGAATCCCGGTGGGAACGCGGGCCGCTTGCACAACTGCTGTCAGTGCGTCCTCGGTGGCCGCGGCCAAATCGGCGCTGCTGCCAGTCAGGTTCGCGCCAAACAACGACCGGCCCACCACACGCAACGCCACGTCAGACATCGCAGCGCCAGCATCGACGAAACAGGGTGGGCCTGCTTGCATCCAGCGCTCCGCCGTGACTCTTGCTTCGGCTTGGGTGATGTGGATGACGTTGCGGATGCTCCGGTGGTGGAAAGCGGGCTGCACCCGTTTGCGTTGCCCTTTCCACAGCGCAGTATCGGCGCTCAGCAGTCCTTCACCGGTCACTAGGGACAGGGACTGATACTGGGGCGTGTCTTTGCCGTAGCGGGGGGCGTCCATCAGCACCTGTTTCACCAGATCCTCACCAGCCAGCAGGAAGGTCGGCCGGCCAGGGTTGGGAAACTGCACGACGTCGCCGTAGTCGCGGGCGCACTGCTGCAGGAAAGGGGTGGGATCCCCCAGAATCTGGCGCAAGTTACGCAGCATCGCCGGGCCGTTTGGGCCCGGGGCCACTTGCGGAGCGGGCCGGAGTTTGCTCAGTGCCTTCATGACAACTCCCAGTTGATTGGGTCCGCACCGAGGTCCGCCAGCTCGGTGTTGGCGCGGCTGAACGGCCGCGAGCCGAAGAACCCACGATCGGCCGACATCGGGCTGGGATGGGCACTGGCGATGATCGGAAAGTCTGCAAGCGCTGGTGTCAGGCTCTGCGCATCCCGCCCCCACAGGATCGCCACCATGGGGTCGGGTCGGGCGACCAAGGCCGAGATGGCGCAATCAGTTACAACCTCCCACCCTTTCCCGCGGTGGCTGCCAGACTTCCCGGGGCTGACAGTGAGCACCCGGTTCAGCAACAGGACACCTTGCTGGGTCCATGGCGACAGATCACCATTGGTCGGCCGAGGCAGACCTAGATCTGCTTCATATTCAGTGTAGATATTCGCCAAGCTGCGGGGAATCGGACGCACCTGCGGCGCCACCGAGAAAGACAGCCCGACCGCGTGGCCGGGAGTCGGGTAAGGATCTTGGCCCATGATCAGCACGCGGACATCTGGCAGCGGTTGGGTGAAAGCGCGCAGCACGTTGCTGCCAGCCGGAAGATACCCACGCCCCGCCGCATTCTCTGCCCGCAGAAACTGGCCAAGTTCGGTGATCTGGTCAGCCACCGGTAAGAGCACCTGTGCCCAAGTGGGGTGGACCGCCTGCAACGCCTTCGGTACTTCGGTGACGTCCGCCATCGTTGCGCAACTCCTTGTAGGGTTCGGCTCCCGCACCCAGCGTACTCGGGCGCTACACGTCGCATCGCGGCGAACTCGGCTACCGCGAATGGCGGCTGCGACATCGATTGGCCGGCATGGGCTCCCACGCCTCACCGCGGCGGCCGGCAACACTTGCCCACCGGTCTTTTCAGCACCACCCATGAGCAAACGGGTGCTCCCCGGCCAGCCGTCAGCCGATCCGCAGCAACATGAGGAGCACACCGTAGGCCAAGGCTCCGAGGGCAAAGGCCCATACGCGTCGGTTGCTCGTGGGTTGCAGTTCCCTACCGAGGACCGTGACGAGGAGTCCGCCGGCGAAGAAGGCCACCGCCATGGCCAACGCGGTGGCGGGGACAACAACGAGATTCCCGATGATCCACCCCACCAGGAGGGCCGCGGATAGGATCCAACGCCCCCAGCGGTGGTAGTCGTCGGCATAGTTTGCGTGGAGGGACTCGTCGGCGACGAAGTAGAACAACGCCAGCGTGATCACAAACAGCACGATGGGCTGAACTTCTTCATCGGCTGGATCCGCCAGTGAATACGCGACCATCGAATTGAAGACCGCCATCAAGACCATGCTGGTGAAGAACGCGCGACGGCTAGCCTGCAGCGTGCTGTTGCTTGGCGTCGTAGTGGCGCCGCTGTCATTTGCGACGCTGTGCCTAGCCCCGCCGACACTCTCCGCCGGGGTGTCCGTGCGCCCAGTGCCCGCAACACGAGACCGAGACCGACTTCGGCTGATATTGGAGGCATTGGCGTAGAACACAACGATGCCCACCACGGCTAGGAAGTAGCCGTGGCGCTCGAAGAAGGGCATGAAAGCCTGCGCCGCCGGGGCGATCGTTTGGTCGCTCTTACTGAGTGCCGGTAGGAGTTGCATCACCACATAGGC
>JAHZKU010000127.1 GCA_022600255.1 Actinomycetes bacterium
ATGGCGCCTTCCTGGGTAGCTTTGGCGCTGGTATCGGCCGTGGCGGGGGCGAGCCTTGGGCCTTCGTTTGCGTTGGTCATGATGGGCGGCGGCATCGCAGCGTGGGTGGCATCGCGTCGTTGGGTGGGTAATGAGGACGCTCGCCTGTATTCCACGTTGGCGGGCATTGCGGGTGGCTTCGGTGGGGCTTTCACCTCGCCGATGTTGGGTTCCCTAGTGGTCAGCGAGTTGGCACCGATACCAAAGACGAAGTATGTCGATGCGCTACTCCCGCAACTCATTGGGGCGGTGGTGGCGTTCGGGCTGTTCTTCGGCGTAGCCGGTTCCACGCTGTTGAACAGTTTCGCGATTCCTGCGCGGGAGTTCACTCCGTGGCAACTGGTGATGGGTGTCGGCTTGGGGGTGGCTTCGAGCGTGATCATGATCGTGTTCATCGCCATCGTGAAGGTCGTGACCGTGGCTGGCGCGAAGCTGCAGAATGCCCTCGTTCGAGGTGTGGTTGGTGGGGCACTTGTGGGCTTGCTCGCGGTGGCGCTCCCGCTCACGATCGGGTCGGGCAACAACCAGCTGTCCGCAGTTCTGGACAGCGCTCCGGCGATCGGCGCCGGTCTGCTGCTCTTGGTGCTGGTCGGCAAGATGTTCGCAATGGCTTTGAGCCTGCAGGCGGGGTTCATCGGCGGCAACGTGTTGCCGATGCTGTTCGTCGGTGGAACGGCTGGCGCGATTGTCCACATTCTGATCCCTGGAATCCCCTACGCGATCGCAGTCGCGGCGATGCTGGCCGCTGTCCCCGGTTCGGTCATCAAAGCCCCGATCGGACTGACCCTGATCGCGGCGCTGTCGGTCGGCCTTGGGCCGGTCGCAGCTGCCCCCGTAGCGATCGCTGTGGTCACTGCGTATTTGTTGACCGCAGGCTTAGCGGCTTTGCTGCGCGCTCGGCGCGTGGACGTTCAACCAGTTGACGCGTAGCCAGTGTTTGGAGCGGAGGTTCCGGTGGGCCCCTACCCAGTCAAGGTTGAGGTTGAGAGTTGGAGGAATCGTGGATGCAGAAGTCTCTGGTGACCAGGCCGCTGGCTTGCAGCGGTCGGAGCGGTTAGGCCATGCGCTGTATGGGTTGATCATTGTGACCGCGACTGTGGTGGCTGAGAAGTCGCACCTCGAAGAACCGATCCACGCGATCGGGCTGCTCGCCGGGATCGGCTTGGTTCTGGTCTTGGCCCACACCTACACGGGGTGGATCGCTGAGCGGGTAGTAGCCCACGAGCGGCTCGGCAGGGTTCGTCGTCGTCTGCTGGTCAGGAACAACCTGCCAGTTGCTCTGGCGGTCGTGGTGCCAATCGTGTTGTTCGGCCTCAGTTGGGTGGGCGTGATCACTATGGAAGCCGCCTACGTGGTGGCGATCGGGTTCAACATAGTGGTCTTGATCGCGATCGGCATCTACGAAGGCCACCGAGCACACATGAACTGGCTGGGCGCTGTGCTCAGCGGCACGGCCGCTGGCGGCATCGGCGTCTTCGTGATCTTGATCGAGATCAACATCTAACCTCGAGGGCATTTCTACCTCGTGGCATTGACACGGGACCTCATGGCCTGGTCAAGCCCCAGATTCGGCCTACTACCCCTGCGGGTACATAGTGTCAGCGGCGTACTCTGAAATAGCAGGATCAGCGCTGGTTGCCACGACCCTTCCAAACTGGTTCGACTGTGGCGAATGCAGCAACATCAGGCAGTCACCAATCCGGTGAAGATGAAAGGAAACCCAAGAATGGCACCACAGAATCTAGTTTTGTACGCGGCATCCTACGATGACGTCAACACGGCAAAGGAAGACTTCGAGACGCTGAAGGCCGCCGAAGGGCCCGACTTGGCCGTGGTGGCTGCCGTCGTGATGTCACGGGATGCCGACGGGAACGTTGACGTCTTGTCAAAGGGGGGCGCCATCACCGGCGCAAGTGCTGTTCTGGGCGGTGGCGCAGGCCTAGTCGTCGGCCTGTTCGCACCTCCGTTGTTGGCGGCCACTGCCGTCGGCGCCGGGATCGGCGCGGTACTGGGGCACTTGACCAAGAAGCACAAGGAGAAGGAACTCGGTGTTGAACTGGAGGAGTACTTCCCGGAGAATTCCTCAGCAGTTGTAGTCGTGCTGGACAGCCTATACCTCGACCGTGTCGAGAAGGCACTGTCAAAGGCCGACAAGAAGATCAGCAAGGCCATCGTTGAGGGCGACTACGAGAAGCTTCAGAAGGCACTGGACGAGTCGTCCGACGACGTGACTGACGCAGTCAATTCCTGAGAAGGAACTGACACGGTTCACTTGCGGTAGAAGAGGCTGTCTCTTGCCCAGAATCATCTGGGCTGGAGGTCGCCTCTCTGCCTGACCATGAACGAACCGCTCGCCGGGCGGCGTCCAGGTGAGGCCTGGGACCGGGCGAGTCATCACGGCCCGGGAGATCGTTCTCATTTGAGATTGAAACGGGTCGGTGGCTTTGACCTGGTATTTACGCGGATCGGAGGCTTGCAGTGCGTGAAGTCCTTGCGTTGGACCTGTCGAAGTTGAGTTTGCGCACTGCGCTCATCGGGACGATCGTCCTCGGGGTCACGGTCGTCTTGGTCGGGGTATACGGCAACGTCGCGATTGCGGCGGGATTGGCAGCGGTCTTCGTGATCGCAGCTGGACCAGCAGACACGCGTCGACCTGACCTGGGGTCAGTCCTGTTGGTCGCTATCGGGGCAGTTGTGACCTTTTTGGTCAGTGTTTCTGCATCTTCCCCGGCCTGGGCAGCGGTGTGATTACCGTGATAACGCTCGCGGCGACCTTGCTGGCAATGCTGGACCAGCGTTCGGCCAAGATGGGCGTCTACGGGTTGCTGTGGGCGGTCTTGGTTCTGGACGTGGGCGCCACCGCAGACACCGCAGTGAGTATGGCGATCGCCTTCGCCTTCGGCGGGGTTCTGGCGGTGCTTGCCCTTTGGATTTCCTACCGGTTCCTGGAATCCGACCCCGATCCTGAAGCAGACGCCGACGTCGGGAAAGATGCGGCTGAAACGACTATTCGAACGAGGCACCAACGGGACGTGATCGCGAGGTTCGCGATTGTCCGGGCAGCAGGGGCCGGGGCCTGCGTCTTGCTGGGCTACTCCCTGTTTCCCGAGAATCCTGCCTGGGCGGTCCTGACGTTCGTGTTGGTGATCCAGCCCCCTGCCCATCAATTCGTGGTGACTGCATTGGGGCGGGCACTTGGAACTGCCGTCGGTGTTGTCGTGGGTGTGTTGATCATCCAGATCAGCACTGGAGACACGGTGGCGTTGCTGGTCGCCTTCGTAGCAAGCGCTTTCTTGATGATCGCTACGCGCAAGGTCAACTACGCAGTTTCGACACTGTTCACCACCAGTGTCCTGCTGATCTCGCAGGCACTGCTCCAAGAGCAGACCTCGGTTGCCGCTTGGCAACGCTTGCTGGCCACACTGCTTGGCGTGGTGATCGCTTTTGCAGTCGTCGCAGTCCTCGCCTTGCTTACCGGCCGCCACCGACACGCCAAGGCCGAGGCCGAACCCATGGACCCAGACAGTTCTTCTTGAGGAGGGAACGGCATGTCATCCAGCAAAGAATCAGACCTGCGCGAGCACACCTACAAGATGGCACTTGCCGGGGCCATCTTGTTGATCTCAGGCGCAACGATCTTCTACCACTTCATCGAATCCTGGACCTGGGTAGATTCCTTCTATTTCAGCAGCGTCGCGATCACAACAGTTGGCTTCGGTGACCTCTCCCCAACCACTGACGCCGCCAAACTGTTCACAGTCGCCTACATATTCTCCGGACTGGCCCTGGTCAGCGTGGTCCTGAACGAACGACTCCACCGACGCACACTCGCCAGACATTTCAGATCCGAAACCGAAGGTGGCGACAACTGACATTTCTGCGAGGCCAGAGTCTTCGGAGGTCTCTTTCCTGGGTCGCGACCATGAAACTGCCACCATTCGAGTCAGCAAAACGCGAGTTGAGTTTGGCGCAGGTTCTGGCCACGGATCCACACCTGGAACGAGCCGACTTGATCTGACTCGAAGCAACTGTGAACCAAGACCCTCACAAAGGGTCTTGGTTCAGGTCTGAATCGACGAATTTGAGTCACGCGCATTTTGGTCGGCGCCGCCGGTGACGAACGTGAAAGCGAAACGCGCCGAAAACCCGGCCGAGACCTCGAAGCACCCATAACCAACTCGTGGACATTCTCGGGCATGCGAGCAGTCTGCAAGCCGTGGAACTGCCCTCTGACTGCCAGAAATCGGAGGTTACCGCCGGGCACTTTCTGAACGCACTCGTTTTCGCCGTCGACAACCGGTCCTTTCATCGGCAGGTGACACCGCTCGGAAGCGTGGCCAGGGGTGACAAATAGCGAATACAGAAACCTGCCAAATATCGCAGACAGTCACAATATCGGCCACATCCGGTCGAGTTTCATGAGGTGCACCCTTCCGCACCGACCCAACTCTTCGGATTTGCGGTGTCGGGAAGGTCGAGTAACCCCTAACCCAATCGGACGATTGGCACGTCCGGCCTCCGCGCCGGGCAAACTACACCCCGAATATGCTCCCGCGCTGCCAAACTCCCTCGCTGGTTCACGTCTTCTCTGCTCAGAAAGCAGCCAAGGACCGGGCTGACGGGGTTCAGTCGTTGAAAGCGGTCACCCCTACCGGAACAACAGCGCAGTTGGCCGGTGTGACTAGAGCTGATGCACTATGAACACACCAAGTTCAGCGACAACCGGTGCCACTTGGATTTCCCCCAAGATTCAGCCGCTCAGCGCGTCTAGCCGATCTCAAGCCGGCACTGACCCGAGTCCCGAAAGCTTCTATCAGATGACCACCATGGGAGCAACAATTCATGGAGATCTCAGTTAGGACAGCAGACTTCCTCGTAAGCAGGAGTCCAGCTCTCTCCTTGACCAACTCACGCGTTCACATCGGCTGATCAACGCGTCAGAATACTCGGGTCGCGCCAGAGATCGATCTCTTGGGTTGGGCCCGTCAAACCAACAACGGTCTTGGGCGCCCGGGTCAGCGTCGAGTGCGCCTCACAATGCACTAAAATCGAGAAAACGACGTGAGAGGAGCAGAGTGGATCCCAAAGCCGGGTCTGCTCGACCAATATGACGACGCAAGCGAGCCGGGATGCAACTGCCTTTCCTACCGAAACGTTTGACGATCTTCTGCGGGAGAATGCCCGTTTCGCCGAGGCCTTTGAGGGACAGGACCTGTCCGGACGCGCTGCTCGCGGTCTGGCCGTTGTGACGTGCATGGATTCGCGGATCAACCCCCTAGCGCTCCTGGGTTTGGAGGCGGGGGACGTCAAGATTCTGCGCAATGCCGGGGGACGCGTCACCGATGATGTGCTCAGGACGTTGGTTCTGGCTACCTACCTCTTGAACGTGGACCGAATCCTGGTGATGCCCCATACGGATTGCAAGATGGCCAGTGCCACGGAGGAGCAGATTCACGAGACGATCCTGGCAGATGCCGGCGTGGATACCCGCAGTCTGGAGTTTCGCGTGATCGAAGATCAGAAAGCGGCCCTGGCCTATGACGTGAACCGGATTCGGGCGTTTCCGTTGATCCAGCCTGACGTCGTGGTGGGCGGGGCGATCTACGACGTCAATACCGGTCGTCTGGAGCCTGTGGACGTCTAGCAGGGGCAACACGCGGTCCCGTGGTAACGACAGGCACTGCGCAGCGCTACCCGCAACGAAACCCCACACGGAGACCAGACGGGCGGCCTTTGGTTCGGCATTCACGTGAGCCGCCGGCGGCTACCCCTTATTCGGCGGGCAGGCTAGATAGACTGCCCGCGTGCTGCTTGTTCTCCCGCCCAGCGAGGGCAAGACTGCGCCTCAGGACGGGGATTCCCTAAACTTGGCCAGCCTCTCCTTCCCCGAACTTAACGCTGTCCGCAGCCAGGTCCTGTTGGCATTGGTCGACCTTTGCAGCCAGGATCCGGATCGCGCGCTGGGCACCCTGAAACTGTCTGACTCGCAGACCGACGAGCGGGACCGCAACCTCCTGCTGAAGTCATCCCCCTGCGTTCCCGCCGGGGAGCTGTACAGCGGTGTGCTCTACGACGCGCTCGGCCTTCATGACATGCCACCCGGTGCGCAAGCCCGCGCCAACGAGCAAGTGGTCACAGCCTCGGCCTTGTGGGGGCTGGTCCGCCCCACCGATCTCATACCGGCTTATCGCCTCAGCGCTGGAGTGCGCCTGCCCGGACTGCCCCCGCTGCAGCAACTCTGGCGGGAGCCAGTGGCCACCGCGCTCGTGGGTGATTCCGGAATCATCGTTGATCTTCGGTCAACTCCCTACCGAAAGCTCGCCCCGATCCCAACCGAAGCTGCGGCGCGCACGGCACTGGTGCGGGTTTGGCAGGAGCAGGGTGGCAGGCGAGTCG
>JAHZKU010000128.1 GCA_022600255.1 Actinomycetes bacterium
CAATGCGTTCCTTGGCCGCTTTGGCCCGCTGAAGATCTATGTCTTCGGCCGCCTCGGCGATCTCAGCCAGAATCTGAATCCGGTTACCATCCAGACTGAAGAACCCGCCGTGCACCGCGAAAAGCCTCGGATCTTCATCAACCGGATCGATTCGCACCGGACCATCTGACAACATCGCCAACACCGGCTCGTGGCCAGGCAGGATCCCCATGTCACCCTCAACGGTTTTGAGGACAACATTCTTGGCGGCCCCGCTCCACACCGAGCGGTCTACCGACACGATCGCTACCTGAAGTTCAGCCATGTTGAGGTCAGCCCTTCTTCTTCAGCTCGGCTGCGTTTCGCTCCACGTCCTGGATACCGCCGCACATGAAGAACGCCTGCTCCGGCACGTGGTCATATTCGCCATCGGCGAGCGCCTTGAACGCAGCGACCGTCTCGGTGACGGGCACGAATGAACCCGGTTGCCCGGTGAAGGCCTCGGCCACGAACATGTTCTGCGACAGGAACCGCTCAATACGACGGGCGCGGTTCACCAGAATCTTGTCTTCTTCGGAAAGCTCGTCAATACCAAGAATCGCGATGATGTCTTGCAGGTCCTTGTACCGCTGCAGGATTTCCTTGATCCGTGCCGCCACCTTGTAGTGATCTTCCCCGATGTACCGCGGATCCAAGATTCGTGAGGATGAATCCAGCGGATCCACCGCCGGGTAGATGCCCTTCTCCGAGATTGGCCGTGACAACACGGTGGTGGCGTCTAGGTGCGCGAACGTGGTGGCTGGTGCTGGGTCAGTCAAGTCGTCAGCAGGAACATAGATGGCCTGCAGTGACGTAATCGAGTGCCCGCGGGTAGAGGTAATGCGCTCCTGCAGCTGCCCCATCTCATCAGCCAATGTGGGCTGGTAACCCACAGCCGATGGCATGCGACCGAGCAGAGTCGAGACCTCAGAACCAGCCTGTGTGAAGCGGAAAATGTTGTCGATGAACAGCAGCACGTCCTGCTTCTGAACATCGCGGAAGTACTCCGCCATGGTGAGCGCACTGAGCGCGACCCGAAGCCGAGTACCCGGCGGTTCATCCATCTGGCCAAAGACTAGAGCTGTCTTGTCTAGGACGCCGGACTCGCTCATCTCCAAGAAGAGGTCGTTTCCTTCACGGGTGCGCTCGCCGACACCAGCAAAGACCGAAACGCCGCCGAACTCCTCCGCGACGCGGTAGATCATTTCCTGGATAAGGACTGTCTTACCAACACCGGCACCGCCGAACAGACCGATTTTGCCGCCACTCACGTATGGAGTGAGCAGGTCGATGACCTTGATGCCGGTTTCGAAGACCTCAGTCTTTGATTCCAACTGGTCAAACGGGGGGGCTTGCCGGTGGATACCCCACCGTTCCTTGATGTCGAGGGTGCTTTCCTCTACATCCAGGCATCGACCCAGTGTGTCCCAGACGTGACCTTTCGTCACATCACCAACCGGAACCATGATCGGGCCACCGGTGTCCGTCACTGGCGCACCACGAGTTAAACCATCAGTGGGCTGCATGGAGATGGCGCGCACCATGTTGTCCCCGATGTGCATGGCAACCTCGAGCGTCAGCATTTGGGAAAGGGCGCCTTCGATGTCGCCGTCCCCCTCCTCAGCGAAGTTGACGGTGACGTGAAGGGCATTCTCCAGCTCTGGCATGGCCTCGGCAGGGAACTCCACGTCCACGACAGGGCCTGTCACCCGTGCGACCCGACCCACGCTCTGTGACTCGGTGTCAGCGGTTTCAACAGCAGTTGCAGTCATTTCTCTTCCTCAGCTCCCTAATAACTCCAGCGCAGCAACGCTGTCGTTCTAACTACGCCAGCGCGGCGGCTCCGCCCACAATCTCGCTGATCTCTTGGGTGATTTCGGCTTGTCTGGCCTGGTTGGCCAATCGAATATAGGTCTTCGTCAGTTCTTCTGCGTTGTCGCTTGCGGACTTGCAGGCTCGGCGACGGGCAGCGTGTTCAGATGCGGCCGACATGAGCAACGCGGTGAAGACCGAGTTCTCAACGTAGCGTGGCAGCAACTCGTCGAGCACCGCGTCGGCGCTGGGCTCGAAATCGTAGAGCGGGAATACCGGGTCGTTCCCGTCTTCTCCGCCAACCTGGGAAGCGCTAGTGTCCACTTCCTCTTCCACAATCTTCAAGGGAAGAATCCGGCGCACGCGGGCTTCCTGGACCCCCATGTTCACAAAGTGCGTATAGACAATGTGGATTTCGTCAGCCCCACCATCTTCGGTGCGCTCTAGGAATCGCTTGAGCAACGAGTCCCCGATCTCCTTCGCATCCTCGAAAGTCGGCTGGTCGGAGATGCCGACCCACTCGCCACCCATCTCCTTTTCCCGGAATCGGTAGTAGCCCACGCCCTTGCGCCCGACGACGTAGGGGATGACCTCCTCGAAACCCCATTCCTCTTCCAAGTTACGAGTCAGCGCTTCACCTTCGCGGATCGCGTTGATCGAGTAAGCACCGGCTAGGCCACGGTCCGCCGTGATCACCAAATAGATCGCCCGTTTGCGCATGCGCTGCTTGCTGATCAGGGGGTGGTTCTCCACGCCTGTGGCGTGGGAAGCCGCAGCGGAAATCGCTGCGAACAAGGCCGTTGAATAGGGCACGGCACTCTGGAGTCGCCGCTGCGCTTTGACGATACGCGATGAGGCGATCATCTCCATCGCTTTGGTGATCTTCTTCGTGGACTGGACCGACTTGATCTTGCGTCGGTAGATCCGTTGCTGTGCACCCATCTAGATCAGTTCTTTCGGACCTTTTTGGTGATCTTGGCTTGGTCGATGTCCTCTTCTTCCAAAGCCGCGACCTCCGGTTCGTGGCCTAGCACCAGACCTTCGCCGGTACGGAACTGGGTTTTGAACTCTGCGATTCCCTTGGTCAGAGCCGCTACGGTCTCATCGGACATTTGACCAGTCTCGGCCACGGCCTTGATAACGTCTGCGTGATCGCGCTTGAGGTAGTCGAGGAACTCCTTCTCAAAGCGCAGAATGTCGCTGGTTGGAACGTCGTCCAACTCACCGGTGGTACCTGACCAGATGGATATTGCGGTCTCTGGCATGGTGAACGGATCGTACTGGGGCTGCTTAAGCAGCTCTACCAACCGAGCTCCTCGCTCCAACTGGGCCTTTGAGGCTGCGTCTAGGTCGGAGCCAAACGCTGCGAACGCCTCCAGTTCCCGGAACTGGGCCAAGTCCAAACGCAAACTACCGGCCACCTTGCGGATGGCTTTCGGCTGCGCCGCCCCGCCGACACGAGAAACGGAGACACCCACGTTGATGGCGGGCCGAATACCTGCGTTGAAGAGGTCAGTCTCCAGGAAGCACTGCCCGTCGGTGATGGAGATAACGTTCGTCGGAATATAGGCCGACACGTCATTGGCTTTCGTTTCGATGATCGGTAGACCGGTCATCGAACCGCCGCCAAGATCATCACTCAGCTTGGCACAACGCTCCAGAAGCCGTGAGTGCAAGTAGAAGACGTCACCTGGGTAGGCTTCGCGACCCGGTGGCCGCCGCAGGAGCAACGAAACCGCACGGTAGGCCTCGGCCTGCTTGGAAAGATCATCAAAAACGATCAAGACGTGTTTGCCTTGGTACATCCAGTGCTGGCCAATGGCTGAACCGGTGTATGGGGCCAAGTACTTGAAGCCGGCGGAGTCTGATGCTGGTGCGGCAACGATGGTGGTGTAGTCCATCGCACCGTATTCTTCCAAGGCGCCGCGGACGCCAGCAATCGTGGAGCCCTTCTGCCCGATCGCGACGTAGATACAACGTACCTGCTTGTCGGCATCACCGGTCGCCCAGTTCTCACGCTGGTTGATGATGGCGTCCAAGCACAGGGCCGTCTTACCGGTCTGGCGGTCACCAATGATCAGCTGGCGCTGGCCTCGACCAATGGCGGTCATGGAGTCGACCGCCTTGATACCGGTTAAGAGGGGCTCGGTGACTGGCTGGCGCTGCACAACGGTCGGCGCCTGCAGTTCCAGAGCACGCCGTTCCTCGGATTCGATCTCACCGAGGCCATCAATCGGATTACCAAGGGGATCTACCGTCCGTCCGAGGAACCCATCGCCCACCGGCACGCTGAGGACTTCACCGGTGCGGCGCACCTCTTGGCCTTCCTCGATTTTCGAGCCGTCACCAAGCAGCACGCAGCCGATCTCACGGACGTCCAGGTTCAGGGCAATTCCTAGCAGGCCACCCTTGAACTCTAGGAGTTCGTTGGTCATCGCCGAGTGGAGTCCCTCCACACGAGCGATTCCGTCGCCGGTTTCTAGGACTCGACCAACTTCTTCGGTGGACGTGCTCGCCTCATACGAGTCAACGTTTCGTTGAATCGCATTGCGGATCTCGTCCGGCTGGATTGTCAGCTCGGCCATCGTGACTCGCTTTCTATGGTTGCGCGGGTGCGCTTTGTTAGCCGGTTACCCGGCGGCGGACTTGGTCTAGTCGACTGGCAATGCTGCCGTCGATCACGTCGTCGCCGATCTCAATGGTGACCCCGCCCACAAGGGCAGCATCCACCTCGGCGTTAATGGCAATGTCTCTGTCGTACTTGCCGGCAAGCGCCCGTGCGAGCCGGTCCGTCTGGTCTTGGGTCAAAGGACGCGCACTGCGGACAACTGCCAGCAGTTTGCCGCGCCGTTCCGCGGCGAGCTCGGTGAAATGACCCACGGTCTGTTCAATCCGGCGACCCCGTAGGTGACCACTGATGTAGCTGAGCAGTACGAGCGTGGGCTTAGCGACTTTGTCATCAAGCAGGTCGGAGAGAATTCCGTCCTTTGTTGCTGCGGGCAGGCCCGGTGATGAAA
Source organism: Actinomycetes bacterium (assembly GCA_022600255.1). Lineage (GTDB taxonomy): Bacteria > Actinomycetota > Actinomycetes > S36-B12 > JAHZKU01. The sequence goes on from JAHZKU010000128.1 coordinate 4,848, forward strand.
GTGCCAACTGCAGGTCACCATTACCGGCCAGGATCTGGTTGAAGCGGAAGAGCTCGTCTTCGACCCGGTCCAGTTCCCCTGCACCCTCGGCCGCGCCAAACAGTGCCTCAGCGCCGGCATACTCCACGGCGTCGACCAAGTCTGCTTCGGATGACCAACGCAAACCAACGATGGTTTCGCAAATCTCCACGGTCAGCGGGGATACCTTGCCGGACAGCAGCTGCGAGACAATGCCTTTCCGTTCCTGCTTGGGCTGACCGCCATCACTCAGGGAACTGCGTAGCGGCTTCTCCCGCGTGAGTAGGTCAGCCACCTCTAGTAGTTCCCCACCAGCGGCGGCCAATCCGGGGTCACCGAACTTGGCCTTGAGGTCCTCCCCCAATGCAGCCAGCGAAACGCGGGAACTTCCAATCATCAGGACTGATCCTTCGCGTCGGCGGAATCTTCCAGTTCAGCGATGAACTGATCCACGACCGCAGTAGCACGGGCATCGTCTGTCAAGGACGCCCCGACCACCCGGCCAGCCAAGTCCACCGCGATTCCGCCAACGTCTTGCCGCAGCGAGGCCACGGTCTGCGTGCGTTCGGCAGCCAACTGCGCTTCGCCGCGACGAGCAATCGCGGCGCGCTCGGCCTCGGCCTGGTTCTTAGCCTCAGCGACGATCGCTTTTCCGTCTGCTTCGGCTTTCGCGCGAATCGATGCTGCTTCGTCCTGCGCCCCTGCGATCTGCTTTCTGTAGGTCTCAAGCAGTTCGTGGGCATCTTTCTCTGCGGCCGCCGCCCGCTCCAAGCCGCCTTCGATCGCGTCTGTGCGTTCTTCCAGCGTCTTCTTGATCGCGGGAAGGGCCAGTTTGGCCAGCACAAAAAACACGATGAAGAACGCAACAGTTCCCAAGATGAGGATATCTAGGGGTGTGCTCAGCACACTGGGCGTTTCCTCGCTTCCGCTGGCGAGCGGCAGCGCTACATTCGCTACTACTGACAACACGTTGGCGTCCTTTGGTTGAGTCGTTCGTCCGGTTCAGTACGATTAGGTACCGAAAACGAATGGCACGACGAAGCCGATCAGTGCCAGGGCTTCTGCCAACGCGAAGCCGAGCAGCATGTTCTGGCGAATCACGCCATATGCTTCTGGCTGGCGGGCGATCGCCTGCACACCCTGACCGAAGATGATACCGATACCGATACCGGGCCCAATCGCGGCCAGACCGTAACCGATCGAGCCAATCGAACCAGTAACCTCCGCTAGCAGAGTCATTTACTTACCTTCCTGTTGTCCGACGGATGGTCCGCCGGTCTGGAGTCCATGGGATTCTATCTCGTTGTGATTCATGGGATGTGTCGTGTCCGAGTTGTGCATCAGTGCCCCGAATACGCGTCGGAGAGGTAGACGGCCGTGAGCAGGGTGAAGATGTAGGCCTGCAGCAACCCAATCATGATCTCAAAACCGGTTAGCCCGACGAGGACTGCGAACGAGCCGATCGAGCCCACGATGCCGATGACAGAAGCACTGAACAAATACCAGGCCGCGACAGAGAAGGTCGTCAGCAGAAGGTGGCCAGCAAACATGTTGGCAAACAAACGAACCGCGTGCGTGAATGGCCGCACAATGAAGTTTGAGAGCAGCTCGATGGGCGTCAGCAGGACATACATCGGCAGCGGCACCCCAGAGGGAACCAACATGCCCTTGAAGAACCCGCCGAACCCCTGCTTGATGATGCCCAGCGGCACCCAAGTGAAGTAGACGATCAAGGCGAAGGCTACGGGGATCGCGAAGATCGAGACGGGCGGGAACTGAAAGACCGGAATGACCTCAAACAGGTTCATGACCCAGATGAAGAAGAAGAAGCTGAACAGGTAGGGGACAAATGC
>JAHZKU010000129.1 GCA_022600255.1 Actinomycetes bacterium
CACCAAGACTTCTATCTCAAGAGCTCGGACAGGTACGAGGCGTACACAGGGGCGTCTGGCCGGGCGGACTTCAAGGAACGGGTGTGGGGCGAGATCCAAGAGTCGGAATGAACCTAACCGGCTCCCGGGTTCACCGGCAACGTGAAGCGCACGGGTCTGGTTTTCCAGGGTCGCGGGATAGACACGGTCGCCGCAACGTCAGTTGGCCAGCGCCCGAGTATCGCGCTTGTCTTACGGCCCGGTCGTAGGTTGCTCCGAACGTGCACACGTCCGGGACACAACAGCGGGCGTTGTAGCACGATGGCATAGTGATGCGTCTGGTTGTTCTGATCGCGGCGGCAATACTCGCGGCCGGCTGTGCGGGCCAAGTTTCGCCGGACTCCATTTCGGCCACGGAGGACGATGCCAGCGGCCCGCCAGCGTCAAACTCCCCTGCGACAGCCCTGGGCTCGCATGGGTCCGCGCCGTCGAGTACTGGGCCAAAGGAGCCTACGTCAGGCCTGCGCTCCATGGCCAGTGCGGCCGAGGCCAGCTACGAGATCAGTCCGGGCATGGCACCAGCCGACCGGAAGGATGGCATTGAATCGACCGTGAACGCTCTCCTTGCCAGGTATGAGGGTCAGGACGTGCAGATTCGTGTCGCGTATCGATATTCGCTTGCGAGCGACCTTAGGGCCGACGCGCCAGTGCTAGTTTCTCCAACCCGGCCCGCTGGCCGGGCATTAGCATCCGAAGTCGCACGGGACGCAAATCTGTGGATCGAGAACCGACAAATGAACAACGGCGAATTGGTCGTCTCGCTGTCGGTGCCCACGAGTGTGGACTCTGTCCCGTTGAGCTAGCTGGCTCGCCTGCGCTACCGGTCAAGCCACCCAGTGCGGGCCAGTGGGATTCGAGGTCGTTCTCTCTACCATTGGCGGCTGAAACCTGCCCCGGTCCGCCGAGCAAACGTGGCCGAACCCTGAAATGATCGCGAGATGGTTGATTGGTTGCGATTCGGCGCAGACATGGAAGATTTGGCGACGCAGACGCTGCGCACCGGCAAACGGGTCACTGGTCTCTTGCGACCAACGGTGATCCAGCCCTACCGCGGCTTTGTGGTGGACGGGATTGCGAACGTTCGTGCGCGGGTGATGGAGGAACCGGTTTTTGATGCCGAGCCCGGGGGCCTTCGGATAGACGCGACCCTAGCCGCCAACCTGTTGCGGTGGATCGTGCTAGATATCGCAGGCCTTGATGTCGAGGTCACCGTAGGAGGTAACACTGTCACCGCTACTAGTAACGCGGATGGATTCGTGATTGCCAAAGTGCCGGTCAGCGATATGGAACCGGGCTGGCATCAGGTACAGTTCACCGCGACCGATCGCGGCGAAGAGGTGACGGCCCAGGGCCGGGTGGTGCTGCCGGACCCAACTGCGCGCATCGGGGTGATCACCGACATCGATGACACGATCCTGGCTACCGGAATGACCGAGGGGCTCAAGGCGCTGCAGCGAACCTTGCTCCGTGACGCCTATGGCCGCAAGCCGATCGCGGGCACGCCGAGCTTGTATCGGGGCCTAGCCCGAGGCACGGACAGTAGTCTTCCGGAATCCACGGTTTTCTACGTATCCTCCGGGCCGTGGAATCTCTACGACATGCTGGCGCAGTTCTTGGGAGTGCGCGGATTCCCGCGGGGCCCGATCTTCCTGACCGACTGGCGGCCCGGCGCGCCACCGAGTGACGAAAACCAGAAGTTGTCTGTGCTGCACAAAAGGGCGAGGATTCGCCGAATCCTGGACGCCTACCCAGATCTGAAGTTTGTGCTGATCGGCGACAACGGGGAGCGCGACCCAGAGGTCTACCAGGAGTTCTTGGACTCCGATCCAGATCGGATCAAGGTGGCGTTAATCCGCGACCTCACTCCAGACGGGGAAACCGCAGTTCCGTACAACGCCGACGGCACGCTGGATACCAGCGGACTGGTTACGGTCAGCGACTCGATTCAAATGGCTGAGGTGGCCCACGAACTTGGGCTCATTGACTCCCTCACAGTTGAGGAAGTCATGACCGAGATTGACGCGCGCGTCTGAGCCTGTCGGCGCTACCGACTCCGACGCGGAGATCCCGCAAACTTAGTCCGGATCACAAGAACCCTCGGCTAGGTCTGCGGACCTAAGACCGCACGCAGGCGCCACCACCACAATCCACTGCGTCAATCGAACGGCTCGTTTGCGCGAAAGCGAGATGAAGGCTGCGTGCGTCACCGCCGGCTGGCTATCGAGAGCGTTGGGTGATGGCGGCGTATCCTTGTTAGTGGGAGATGAGTGTCATGCTCGCCACACTTGTTGTTGTCGTCTTATTTGGCGTGTTGGTCTGGTGGATCACCGAAAGCTACGTCAAGCACCTACCGTCTGTTGTTTCGCGATTGCCGGGGGGACAAACGTGGCCTTGGGCGACTGTCCTGGCATTGCTGGCGATTCCCGTCGTCTTGCAGCTGGTGGGTCTGCCCTCGCTGGTTACCGATGACCTGTCCGCTGGACAATCGTGGGCGTACGCTTCGCTGTGGTTGGCGCCCCTGTCGTTGGCCTGCATCTGGTTGGCGTGTTACCGCTCAGTGCGCACGGCCGTGCTGTTGGCTGCGGCTTGGGTTGTGGTCCCCAGCACCGCTCTGTTCCTGTTCTGGATCGCCTGGATGAACAAGCGGGTCGCCAGTCTTGCGGCCCAGGTGGCGACGGGGGCAGCGCGAGTGGCTGGCGGCCCGACGGTCCTAGGCGCGACGAACGCCTCTGATGTCGGCCGTGGCGGTCGATTCAACGACCAAGTGAGTGCCTGGCTAACCGACGCGGGACATCGTGATGGTTAGGCTGCTAGGCGTCCCATTCACCCCTGCGGACCCCGCGCGCACTGCGGCGGAGGTGTTGGCCGAGTGTGTGGGCCCGCCGGGGTTGTATCTTCATGTGCCGTTCTGCAGCCAACTCTGTCCGTTCTGCCCCTACAACAAGGTGCCGTTTCAGCCCAGGTTGGCACGCGCCCACATGGGCTTGGTTGAACAGGAGTTGCGCTGGTATACCCAAGCGGCAAGTGAACCGTTCACATCCCTGTACGTGGGTGGGGGAACGCCAACCCTGTGCCGCGAGCAACTACGGATGCTTAGCGACGTCCCCGTGGTGGGCGAGCGAGCGATCGAGGTATTGCCGTCCCACATGACCCCGCGCGTCAGTGCAGAGTTGCAGAAGTTGGGGTTCGACGCAGTCAGTATCGGCGTGCAATCCTTCGACGACGCTGTGCTGCACCACTTGGGTCGACCGACCAATGCGGCGACCAACCGGCGCGCGGTTGCCGTGGCACGGGAACAGTTCGGATGCGTCGACGTGGACCTGATCTTCGATGTGGCCTATCGGGGTACCGAGGGACTGCTGGCTGATCTTCGAGAAGCCTTTGCGGCGGGCGTCGACCAAGTCTCCACGTACCCGTTGATGCGTTTCGGCTATACCCCGTTCGGTAAGGCTGACCACGACCGTAAAGCCGAACACGCTGTACTGGCGGCGGCGACGGAGCTCGCCCAGCGGCACGGCTATCGGCGAGATTCGGTCTGGACTTTCGTTCGGGAAGGCGGTGGTGTGTACACGTCCATCACCCGACCGTATTTCGTGGGGGTGGGCGCTGGTGCGGCCACGTTCACGGGCCGGTCCTTCGCCGTCAACCACTTCGGTCTGGACCAATACGCCGCTGCCGTGCTGGCGGGTCAGTTGCCTATCGGGCTCATGGCCACGCTGCCGCGCCCGTTGGCGCGCGCCTATCGCAGTTTTTGGCAGGCCTACACCGGGCGGATCAACTCGGTGGCCGGAGATGAGGCCACCGATAGGCTCCTAGATCACCGGAGCGTGCGTGCGGCGCTCGCCGCGATGCAACGGTTGGGCTGGGTTGAGACCGAGGCCCAGGGCTACCACCTCACCGATCGTGGCTACGATCGGTATCACGACATCGAAAGGTGGGTAACCTACCACCTCATTGAACCGCTTTGGGCCCAGATGATGACCGAACATGGCCTCGCGGAAGATTACCCAGAATCGGTCAGCGCGGCCGGGTAGGGCGCACCTGCCAGATGGCGCGTGTCGTCTTTTCCCACTCTTGAGGTGGCGCGACCCTGACCCGGAGTTATTGCGGAGTAGCGATGCCCAGGACTGCAGGTGGCGTCAGCGGTATTTTTCGTCCGGTAAACATGAGGGTATAGTCATATTAACTTGTGGGTGTCGCACGCTTCCGGGTACGGAGACGAGTGAGTGCGCCGACGGGTCGTTGGCAATCCAAGAAGGGGAAAAATATGGGTCACTACAAGAGCAACCTGCGCGACATCGAGTTCAACCTGTTCGAAGTGTTCGGGGCTGGCGAGCGGCTTGGACAGGGTCCTTTCGCCGATGTCGACCGGGCCACCGCTATGGATTTCTTGCGGCAGACCGATTCGCTGGCGACTGGGGAACTCGCAGATTGTTTCGCCGAGCTGGATCGCAACCCGCCGGTTTATGATCCGGAGTCCCGCACGGTAGCGGTGCCGGATGCCTTGAAGTCTGCCTTTGCCACCCTGCATGGTCAGGAAGGCTGGCGCCTTGGCATCGCCGAGGAACTGGGCGGAATTACTGCGCCGGCGAGTTTGACTTGGTCCCTCGCCGAACTGGTGTTGGGTGCCAACCCGGGGCTCTTCTTTTACATGGGCGGAACCGGGATGGGCAACATCTTGTACCACCTCGGCAACGATGAACAGAAGTTGATGGCGCGCCAGATGGTGGAACAGAACTGGGGTGCAACCATGGTGCTTACCGAGCCTGATGCCGGCTCGGACGTCGGGGCTGGCACCACTCGGGCCTATCTAAACGAGGACGGCACGTATCGCATTGAGGGAGTGAAGCGATTCATCACTTCCGGAGAGCACGACCTACAAGACAACATCATGCACCTCGTGTTGGCTCGTCCCGTCGGCGTTCCAGATGCAGGTGGCCCCGGAACGCGAGGTCTGAGTCTGTTCGCAGTGCCCAAGTATCATTTTGACCCGGAAACGGGTGCGCTGGGAGACCGAAACGGGGTGTTTGCCACCAACGTTGAGCAGAAGATGGGTCTGAAGGTCTCCACGACGTGTGAAATGTCCTTCGGCGGCGAAACGCCCGCTATCGGAACCCTGGTGGGGGATGTGCACGATGGGATAGCCCAGATGTTCCAGGTCATCGAGTGGGCGCGGATGACGGTGGGGACCAAAGCCATTGCCACCCTCAGCACGGGATACCTCAACGCACGGGATTACGCCAAGGATCGGATTCAGGGCGCGGACCTCACACAGATGTTGGACAAGGAAGCGGATCGCGTGGAGATTCTGGCACATCCTGATGTCCGGCGGTCTTTGCTACTTCAGAAGAGCTACTCCGAAGGGCTGCGGGCGGTTATGCTCTACACCGCAACCTGGCAGGACAAGATCGCTATGGCTCGGGCCGGCGACACCACCGTTGATTTGCAAGCCTGTGAAGATATGAATGACCTGCTCCTGCCCATCGTGAAGGGGGCGGGGTCGGAAAGGTCCTACGAAATGTTGGCGCACAGCCTGCAGACGTTCGGAGGCTCGGGTTACCTGCAGGACTATCCGATCGAACAGTATTTGCGTGACGCCAAGATCGACACCTTGTACGAGGGAACCACAGCGATTCAAGGATTGGATCTGTTTTTCCGCAAGATGGTGCGCAACCAGTTCAAGGCCCTGTTTCAACTTGCTGGGGAGATCACAGAAACCGTTAAGGGGGGCACGGACGGCGATGGTCTTGCAGCAGAACGCATCCTGTTGGGTACTGCATTAGAGGATGTTCAGGCTTCAATCGGGAAACTGGGCGAGTGGGCGCTTGCGTCTCAGGAGACTCCGAAGGAGTTGTACAAAGTTGGGCTAAACACCACGCCCTTGCTCCTAATGATGGGCGACCTGCTGATCGGGTGGCTGCTAGTGCGGCAAGCCGAGATTGCCCAGGCCGCACTAGCCGACGGCGCCAAGGAGAGTGATCGTGATTTTTACGCGGGCAAGGTCGCGGTTGCCAAGTGGTTTGCGCATCATCGACTGCCGCTGTTGACGGCCGAGAAGGCAGCAATCACGAACACGAACGCGGACATCATGGCGCTTCCCAACGGCGCCTTCTAGCTGCGGGTGGCTTGTTAGGTTTCGAGGCTACCTGCCGTCAGCAGTGCGCCGCCGTCCTGTGAAAGCACCAGTGTGGCTCCGAAGCCAGCGCGCCAGCTCGCAGCATCGGGTTCGAACCGCGCAGCGCCTGCGGTCAGGTCGATTGGGTAGATTCGGTCCGAGTCTAGGCTGCTCAGGAACAGTCGCGCGCCATTGGTGTCAAAGGCAAGATCCTCAGGCGGGCCAGGCAAGACGAAGCGATGGGTGACAGTCAAGGATCTCGGGTCGTAGACCGTAAGGACACCAGATTCTCCCCAATCGCCGGTGGCCACAACGATCAGGTCTCCTGACGGCGAGGTCGCAGTCACAATGGCATCAGCCCAGGCCGGATCGGTGCCAGACACCCGTTGTTCACTGGCTGCGGCCAGGTCAATCAGGGTGGCGACCACTTTGTCCGTCGTCTGGGAGGCCACGACATAACGTCCGCTCGGATCGGCGCACAGGGCATCAATGCCATGCCCGTGGACCGCGTGGCTGTCCTGTGTCGCCAGCGACGCCGGGTCTAGCGCCAGTACCGTGCCACCTGGCTGCTCCTGCGACCGATCCTGGACTCCCACTATGAGCTGGGAAGGGTTTAGGGTGATGTGCTGAACTTGCGCCAGCTCACGGCCGCGTACCAACTCCCCTGTGGCGGTATTGAACACTGCAATGCCAGACCGGGTCGGCGCGAAGACTTCCGAACCGTCTTGGGAAACCTCAGGTGCCCCAGTAAGCTCAGCCTCCAGGAGAACGCCGTCCGCGCTGGGCGACGAATGCCACCACAACCGCAACTCGGCTTGGTCTAGGTCCTGCGCTCCCACGACGAAGCCGCCGTTCGCGCCCCACAACACGTCGATGGGGAAGGGCGCGGTCGCAGCGCTGGACTGCGTCTGCAGACTCTTCGCGGCCAAGGCCAGGAGAACGCCTTCGGCCGTTGGGGACTCCTGCTGACAAGCCACAAGCAAGTCACCTGATTGATTGAGGGTGATGGCGCGGGCCGCGCTGGCCGCCTCGCGAGCGGCCAATCGTTTGCCCGAACGGGCATCGAATCGCGCGATTACCCCGATTTCTGGTCCGGAGCGTGGCTCAGCAACAACACTAGTGAGTCCCATCCCCTCAGTGTGCCGGGCCGACCCGGTAGCCGAGCCCAACTTCGCCGAATAGCTGGCGCGGACGTCGGCGTCAGCCGTGGCGGGCGGCGACGGGGTCATCTACCGCATTCAACGGTTCTGTGATGTCTTCCAGAGATCGGCCCTCCGCATTGATACCGAGGAACACCTCCACCAGCCCGCCAATCACCATAATCCCGGCGGCCACCAGGTAACCGACAAATAGGCGGAACGGATCGCTGCCATCCCCAATCAGGCCCCCGAAGAACAGCGGGCCTAGCGCACCCGCCCCCTGCGCGATCGCGAAGAAGACTGCGATTGCCTTGGCCCTCACCTCAACCGGGAAGATTTCCGAAACGGTCAGGTAGGCCGCGCTGGCTCCCGCGGATGCAAAGAAGAAGATAATGCACCAGGCGATGGTTTGAGTGAGAGCATTAAACGCGCCGATGTTGAACAAGTAGCCGCTAATCGCCAGTAGGACGCCGGACCCGATGTAGGTACCGGAGATCATCTTCTTCCGGCCGATGGTGTCGAAGAACTTGCCCAGCAGGAGTGGCCCGGCCAGGTTCCCAACCGCGAACGCGATCAAAAAGACCGGTGCCAAGGTGGCCGACACGTCATAGAACTTCACCAAGACCAGGGTGTAAGTGAAGAAGATCGCGTTGTAGAGGAATGACTGGGTAATCATCAGGCTGGCGCCGAGCACGGCTCTGCGGGGGTAGGTGACAAATAGCACCTTCAGCAGGGTCCAATAGCCGGTGTCGTTCCCGGGCTTGATCGTGATCGCTTTGGACTCGTCTACAGGGTCCAGTTTCTGCCCACTCGACCGCACCTCGGACTCGATGAAGTCAATCGAGTCCTTGGCTGCGTCCACCTGGCCGTGCATCAGTTGCCAGCGGGGACTCTCTGGCAGGTTGCGGCGCACGACGATGATCACGACGGCTAGGAGCGGTCCGAGCAGGAAGCCCAGCCGCCAACCTATCGATGGGTTGAGCACATTGAGCAGAAACAGTGACGCTACCGTTCCAATTACGGCCCCAGCCCAATAGGTGCCATTGATCGCGATATCAACCCGGCCCCGGTATTTGGCAGGAATCATCTCGTCGATCGCCGAGTTGATGGCTGCGTATTCGCCACCAATACCCATGCCCGCCACAAACCGGGTGGCGTATAGGAAGATCACCCAACCGACGCCCGTTCCGAAGGTCAGCGCGCTCATGCCGCTACCTACCAGGTAAACACCGAGCGTGATCATGAAGAGCTTGCGGCGGCCCCATCGGTCCGATAGGCGCCCGAAGAACAGTGCACCGACAACCTGCCCGGCTAGGTATACCGAGGCAACAGCCCCGGCCTCCGCCGACGATAAGCCGAGCGTGTCGGGCTCGGTCAATACCCCAGCGATGGAACTCGCAATGGTGATTTCTAGGCCGTCGAGAATCCAGGCAACCCCGAGAGCGATGATGAGCCGGGAGTGGAAGGGTGACCAGCGTAGGCGATCCAGTCGTGCGGGGATCGTGCTGCGAACAGCACCACTAACGCCAGTGACTTCCATGGGAGTCAGTTATAGCGGAGGTGCTCCTGTGCACGCCCGCTGAGCGTCTCGGCACGGCTCTAGACCAGATGCTTGCGCCCTTGTCACCGTTCCTGGCTAGCGGAGGCGCGTATCCGGCGGTGCGGGTCGCGTCAACGATTCTGTAGGTAGTCCGGCAGCCAACCTGCGCTTGCCCTAGTACTATCCGGAAACTGTCGGTGGCCGCGCGACCGAAGGACGGACTAGGCAACCGAATCGGCGCCTCAGGGCTTTGGGAGGTTGCTGCCCCTGACCGACACACGCCGGTGGCCGGGCCGTTGGCTACCAGGAGCCGCCACCGCCCCCGCCCCCGCCGCCACCGGCCGAGAATCCACCGCCGCCACCGCCGCTGGACTGTGAGGCTGAGTATGTGGAGATCGCGCTGGCCGAGACGGACGATACCGTGTGGGAAAGCGCCTGGCTGAAGTAGTAGTAGTTCATGCCAGCGTATGCGGCATCAGACATATCCGCGCCGGGCTCGTCGGGCTTACAGGCTTCAGCCCAGGCGTCAGCACAATCCAACGCGACGGCCCATGGTAGGAACTGCATGAAATAGCGGGCTTTGACTGACGCATCATAACGCTCGACCGACGCTTTGGTCTTCAGAGCAACTTGGAGCCCAGAGACGCGATCGGCCATCCGCTGGCCGTTGGCCGATAGGCTGGTGGCAAAGCTGCGATCGGAGAACCAGGCAGGAATGGACGGGATCGCGAATAGCAGCCCAAAGTAGGGCGACTCCGTAAAGTAAACGGCCACGATGGCCAAGGGTGCCAGTGCAGAGGCTAGGAAGTGCAGGCGCGCGCCTGCACCGGACTTGGTGGCATAACCGGCAGCCAAGGCACCGTTCAGTGATGCCTTGTCCAGCTTGGGACCGAGTTGCTGCACCTTCTTGCCGATGTCCTTGGAGTCCTTTTCGATTCGGATTTGGCTGCCTGGATGGGTGAGTGACAGTGTCGCCAGCAGAACGTCAGCGCCGGTCAGTTCCGGCGGTAGCGGCTCGGATGTGCGGGTGACGCCGAACC
>JAHZKU010000130.1 GCA_022600255.1 Actinomycetes bacterium
AGTCGGCGTTGCGCCCCTGAGACATCCAGAAATGCTTCATCTAGGCCAAGGACTTCCAACTGGGGGGTGATGGAACGCAACAGGGCCATCACGCTCGCGCTGACTTCGGTATAGCGCTGGAAATCGGGTGGGATCACCACAGCTTGTGGGGCGATCCGGGTCACGCGCCCCATCGGCATCGCCGAATGAACGCCCAACTGCCTAGCTTCATAAGAAGCCGCGAGGACAACGCCGCGCCCAGCCGATCCGCCAACGATGACCGGCTGACCAATCAGGTCCGGGCGTTCAAGGCGCGATACAGATACGTAGAAAGCATCCATATCGACGTGCAGGATTGAGCAATCTGTGTCATCGCGGGACGCCTGTTGCGCAAGTTTGGGTCTGCGGATCTGATTCCTGCTCATCACCAACCACTGCTCCCCGGGCTTGAGTGCCACAACTTACTGGGAGGATTTGACCCCTTACTGGCTGCCGGTCGTCCTGCTTTGGGGTTCTGACCCGCAGGCTTGGTGTCAGCATAAGGCGACATCTTGAACCCACTGGCATGCAGCAAGACGCGGCGCCGTTGCCCCATCCCGCCTCCACGTGTCTGGTTCGGATCAGTTGGACTCCACTGCCCCGATTCTCTGGCTGTTTCTGGATCCGGCTCGATAGCCAACATCTCCGATACGGACTGCGCCCCACCAGCTCCCCAAACTTCGCGAATCTTCCCCAAATCCCAGCACCCGGTGGCGCGTAGGGAAACTCCTCGTTTACCGGTGCGTCGGAGTTTTCCTCTTATTAGCAACAACCACGATTGAAATAGGGTGCTGGCGTAGGGCCCCTGGGCTGCTTCAAAAAAGGTGGCGTCCACGGGGCCGGTGGAATCATCGACAGTCACAAAAACCACCCTTTTGCCGCCACGGATCGGGGGCGTCTGTGTGGCCACTTTGACACCGGCCACCAAGATCTCTGACTGGGTACGACAGCTCAATAAGTCCTTCGCGCGCACCACACCAAGTTCCTGCAGCATCGTGTCGTAGAAAGAGACGATATGCGCCGAAACATCCATGCCCAGGATGTCTACCTCCGCGCGCACCTTCTCCGCAGGCGTCATCTCAGGCAACCCACTCATCACCACATCACGGGGAGCATCTGACAGCTCCAGCGCAAGTTGTACCGGGAGTTCCTCCGGATCACAGACACTCGCTGGGGCCTGCGACTGACTGCGGGCCGCAGACATGGCATCTAGGCCACGCGTATCTGGGCCACCGGTATTGTTGGCGATCGCCGTCACCAGCGTCTTCTGACTTGCCGAACGTTTCCCACGACCACGGTTGAGTGTCCGGGTATATCGATCCAGATCCCCTACCTGTAGAAGGAGATCTCTGCGTGTGGCCTGCCCCGGCTGGGCGTGGCCTGGAATCTGATGCAGTGCATCAAACCCGCCAGCTAGGACCAGCCGTTCACACGTCGGACGGGAGACACCTGCTCTGTTCCAGAAGTCCGCTAGTGATTGATAGGGCTGGCTCGCCACGATCGCGACCTCTTCTGCCGTTGAGATGCCCTTCACTGCACTAATCGGGACGCGGATCGCCTGGCCCGCATCAGCTTGCTGTTCGACCCGATACACCCGATCAGACTTGTTGACGTCCAGCCCCAACACCTTCACCCCGCTATTGCGAGCATCATCCAGAATCAGTCGCTTCGGGTACATGCCTGGATCATGTGTCAATATCCCCGCGAAAAAGGCCGCGCAATAGTGGGTCTTCAACCACGCAGACTGATAGGTGGGCAACGCAAAGGCCGCAGCATGGGCTTTGCAGAAACCGAAGGAGGCAAAAGCCTTCAGCACATCCCACACCTGCTCAACCTGCGCTAAGGAGAAGCCACACCGCTGCGCGGTGGGATAGAACCAAGCCCTTACTTCCTGTTGCCCTTCGGGGCTACCCATCGTGCGACGAATCTCATCGGCCCTGGCCAACGAGCAACCAGTCAGACGCGAAACGATGCGGATCACCTGTTCATGGAACACCACAACCCCACTGGTTTCTTCCAGGATCGGCTGCAACTCAGGCAGGAGATACTCCGGTTCGGCCCAACCATGCCGCGCACGCAGAAATGGCGTGATCATGTCACTCTTCACTGGGCCGGGCCGAAAGAGTGAGATGTCGATGACTAGATCGTCAAACGTTTGTGGGGAAAACTTCCCCACCAGCTCTCGTTGCCCAGGAGATTCGATCTGAAAACAACCCAGCGTCTTGGCACTTTGTATCAACTCGAAAGTGTCCGGGTCATCTAACGCAATCGCATCAATGTCGACTGTGCCGACTTCCGGCGAAACACGCGCGATCTCAGATGTGGCATGAGCCATGGCCGACTGCATTCGTATCCCAAGGACATCGAGTTTCAGGAAGCCCATCTCCTCGACATCGTCCTTATCGAACTGGCTCATGGGAAACCCCATCCAGGATGCTTCCACCGGGGTGCGATCCAACAACGTGGTGTCGGAGAGGAGCACTCCACATGGGTGTAACGCCACATGGCGTGGGAGCCCATCTAGGGACTCCACTAGGTTCAAGAATGTGTCGAGTTTGCCTTCAGACGCCAGTCGACCAAGACCGGAGGACTTTAGTTCCGGAAGATCAGCCAAGGCCGCCCGAGCATCACGTGCTCGAATATGTGGAAAGGCCTTCGCGAACGTATCGATCTCGCTAGGCGGCATCACGAGTGCGGCCCCAACATCCCTAATGGCATGTCTCACACGGTAGGTATCCATCATCGAGACACATGTGCAGCGCTCTCCCCCGAAACGGTCCAAAATTCTCTCGTACATTTCGGTGCGCCGATCCGATTCAACATCTACGTCAATATCGGGGAGGGCCTGCCGTAGCGGCGAGAGGAAACGTTCCATCAGGAGTCCATGCTCAATCGGGTCCACGCCAGAAATCCCGAGCAGATGGTTCACCAGACTGCCCGCCCCCGAGCCGCGTGCGGCCACCCGGACGCCATGACTCCTGATTAGGTCAACCACTTCAGCCACCGTCAAGAAGTAACCACCGAACTGGAGCTGTGAGATGGTCTTCAACTCGTCAGCGAGCCGATCCTGCGCCTGCCGCAGCTTTTTGCGGCGATACCCCTTCGTGTCCAGCGCAGTGGTACAACGCGCTGACAAAACCTGATCTGCAGCAAGCGCTTCGGTGGTCAGATCATCATGGGAAGGTGCGTCCGGCGCAACGACACCCAATTCAGGCACCCGAATAGACCCCAGACCCACATCCGAGGCTGGATCCAGCACACACGAATGCCCCAACTCCGCGGTTTGCCCCAGCCAGGACACAGATCGGCGGCCCGTGTCAGAGACCCCGGCAGCTCCCAAGATCTCCTGAGCAACCTGTTGCATCGCGGCGCCAGATTTTAGATAGCCCTCAGCGTTTCCTCGATCCAGATGACGTCCTGAAAGAGGAACCAGTCGTCGGATTGAGTCCAAGACATCCACCACTTGCGCCTGCTCTGGTCGGGCATGCCGGACAGCATTAGCAATGATCGAGGGAAATCCCGCCGCCTGCGCCCACCCGTACATCCGAGCGGCCGCAGCAATCGAAAAGTTACCCACCCAATCTGCACTGCGCGAGCTCCGACCGGTCGACTGCGCGGCGTTTTCGGGAACCATGTGTGAAACCACCTCAACTACCAAGCGGGTGGAGGCTGGGGTAGGCCCGACCGAAAACAACTCCCGCCACTGGTTGGCGATCTGGGCAGCGACATCGGGTCGCCGCATACGTAATGCCCGACCAACCTCTGACTCTGGGCCCAGCAGCAGGACCAGCCCTGCACAGTTGACGGCGATCTGAGCAAAGTTAGTTATGGGTTTACCTCGTTCTCCGCTGAGCTGGGCCGCAGTCACCAACCGGCATAATGACGCCCAACCCTGAGCGCCCCGGGCGAGCAGGACAACCCGCGGGTGGTTGGCGTGGATCCAAGCCCCACCCCTTGCCGGTGACCTACGGGTGGAGACACCCGAGCTGGGCTGGACAACCCGACCACCGGTGTGCGCTGGGCCGTTGGGTGCAGGCAGGTACCCGGAGGGTTCAATGGCCAGGTCCACCCCCAGAATCGGGGCGACTCCGGCCTGGCCGGCCGCATTCAGAAACTTCACAGCACCATAAAGCCCGTCGCGATCGGTCAATGCCAAGGCCTGCTGGCCGTGCAGAGCCGCCTGTTGCACCAGCGCGCTTGGTGTCGACGCACCGTATCTGAGGGAATACCCCGAAGCCGTATGCAGGTGAACGAACGCGTCAACAGACATGATCAGGAAACGACGCGAATCCGAGGAGAGACTTGGCCCGAGCCGCGCATCAAAGAACTAACAACAATATCCAGGAAGTTGTGCGAATCACGCACCAAGTCATCGGATTCACGTGCGGTGATCGCGCGGTCTAGCCCGGCTGCCAATGCGGCTTGTTTGCCCGCCCCTGCGGCGAAGAACATCGCCCACTCCTGTAACTCTGGGGCAACCCGCGCCAGCAGTACCCAAACGTTCTGTGGTCCAGTTGCGGGAGCCGCCGGGTTGGGCGCGGGTGTTGTTCGGGTGGCCAGGTTAAGGGCCGGTGTTGTTCGGGTGGCCAGGTTAAGGGCCGGTGTTGTTCGGGTGGCCAGCACGGCGGCGGCTGTCCTGACTGCCACGGCATAACCGCGTAAGTAGCGACGCGCTGGCGTCGGTTCCACAACCGCAAGTTCTATCTCTTGAACGGCCGAACTCAGTAATTCCAAGCTCGCCAGCGAAATATTGCCGGCTCCGTACTGCCGACCCTCTGGTGCTTTCATATAACTTCCCTCAACTTCCTTTCGTGATCTCACGTGTTCTGCTGTCCATCGCTGTTCTGCGGCCCGTCGCTTGACTGCTAGTCAAAGGCTCGAATCAAATAGCCGTTTACTTCTGAGATTTCAGTGGCGTCTTGGGTCGGAACGGCGTCCGACGATGGGACGGCCGATGCCAGCAGACAGAGGTCAAACACTCCGACTTGGCGACCCCGGCCACCAGCGCTGGCTTCCACCCGCCAGATGCGCCGTTCGATCGGCCGGGAACTCAACGGGGTCGTCTGCCACCATTTGCCAGTCTCGATCCAACGAGCCAACACCGCACTGACGAAGTATTGTCCGCTGCGCCAGTAGAACCGGCGAGGGTAGACGCCGTTGGCGGTACGCTGGATTGCAACGGAGATCTGGTCGGTATATCTACGGCTCATCGTTGATCCTGGTGCACCTTGTTTGTCTGTGTCTGCTTGTGCCTGGCTGGACTGGATTGGGCTGGCTGGACTGGATTGGGCTGGCTGGACTGGATTGGGCTGGCTGGACTGGATTGGGATCGAACATACGTTCGACTTATCTTCGACGTTACGTCAGGGGTCCGACCATCGCAATCCCGCAGAAGAACCAAATCTGATCTCAAGACCTGAGATCGACTAGGACCCGATTCG
>JAHZKU010000131.1 GCA_022600255.1 Actinomycetes bacterium
ATGACAGATTTGACGACCAATCTGCCCGGGATTTCGAAATGGTCGTTCATTATCGGAGCCGATGCCGCGGCCAATCTGGCTACCTGGCATCACATCGACGAACTGCGCAAGCGGTGCACGTTCGTTGCGGTCACGCGACCAGGCCACGCCCTAGTCAGTTCCGTGGCCGTGCAGGAAGTCCCGATCCCGGCTCTAGACATCTCTAGTACTGACATTCGTCGCAGGGTCAGCGAACGGCGCCAGATACGATACTTGGTACCAGAACCGGTCCGAGCCTACATTTCGAAGTCTGCGCTCTACCGCAACCCGGACGGAGGATCGGATGAGTGCTGACGCCGATCCACCGCAGGATTCCGATGGCGCAACGTCCTCCGCTGCGGAGCACAGCCATGCCGACGAATCTAGTAGAAAGCGTCGCACTGCCAGACACCTGCTGTTGAGCTTGGCCGCGGTGCTGGTCTTCGGGGGAGCGATCACAGCGCTGGCCATCTCAAACCAAGACAGTGCCGGCCCGCAGCCCAGCCCAAGCGGTTCTGGCTCGGCCAGTCCGACACCGACGCCCACGCTGGCTGCCCAGCAGCCCACCATCTTGATTCAGGCCAGCGGCGATTCAGGAGCCAGCGTAAACCTGCTCACGGCGCTGTCAGTGCAGCAGGACCCCACCGCCATCATGATCACGCTGCCACCCGACCTGATGGTTTCGGCACCGGGTGTTGATTCGGAGTCCATCCGGACCACCGTGAGTTCCATCGACACCCTGCGGGCCCCTAGCGCGGTTTCTGCAACATTGGGTGTGCGGATTGACGGTTCGTGGCGGCTGGATCGCAAAGCCCTAGCGGGTCTGGTTGACGCGGCTGGCGGCGTATCGGTCACGCTCACCGAGCCTGTGAAAGTGCGAGATGGCTCCGGAGAGGTGGTATTGAACCTTCGCGCCGGCGTGACGGATCTGACTGGCGCGCAAGCCGCCTGGTATGCGGTGGGGGACGTGAAGGGGGAGGATCAGTCGGACCAAACCCAGCGCGGGCTGTTGGTCTTCTCCAAGTCGCTTTCCGCGCTGCCGAACAGCGTCACAAATATTCGAGAAACCCTCACCTCGTTAGGGGCGCTGGCGCCGACAACCATTGGGGCCCAAGCCCTCGCGGAGTATCTTGTGGATTACCGCAACGCCATGAATCAGGATCGGATCAATGCGTTTCCGATTCCCACGACCAGCGTGGCGTTGGGGCTGACTGTTTATGAATGGGTCAACTTCACCGCCGCAACCCCGGCCTTGCGCAAGACCCTGCCGTTGGCACTGTGGGACACCGCAGCCGGTTCACCGCCGCGTGTTCTCGTGACGAGTGGCACCGGTCAGCCTGGCTTGATCGGTTCCACTCGAGTAGCCATTGAGAGGCTGGGATACATCTTTGTGGACGGTCGGGGAACCAAGGCAAAGCCTGCTGATAAGGGTGCTGACAAGAGCCAGGTGCAGGTCCGCGGTGAGGAACTGTGGGGCCTGAAGGTCGCCGAAGCCTTGGGACTTGGGGTCAAAACGGTGACAAACGAGCCAGTCAGCGAGCCACCGGAGGGCCGACCGTGGGCCGACGTTGACGTGGAATTGCAGCAGGACTACCGGCCAGGTTGACTCCGGGCCGGCTAGCCGGACAAGCGCCAGTGCCCGGTGCGGGAGGTTTCGCGGTTACGCTGGTGACTGTGACTGCTGATCCGAATGCCGTAAGACTGGCCCAAGTAGCGGCCGGCGCCGCCCTAGATAAGAAGGCCACCGATGTGGTGGCGGTGGATGTCAGCGACGTGTTGGTCATCACCGACGCGTTCGTGGTTTGCTCGGCCGGCAACCCGCGCCAGGTACGTGCGGTGGTCGACGAGGTGGAGAAGGCTGTCCGACTCGCCGGCGGAGATCCGTGCCGCCGGGAGGGTGTGCGCGACGCCAGTTGGGTGTTGCTGGACTTTGGCGAGATCGTCGTGCACGTTCAACTGGAACAGGAGCGCGTCAACTATGGCCTGGAACGGTTGTGGCAGGACTGCCCTCGGATCGACCTTGAACTGGCACAAGAGGTCTCCGCTACCGACCTGGTGTGAGGCAGAGCCTCGCGCGATGATGTGGCAATCCGATCGCCAAAGGGCATTATGACCAGCATCGTGTTCCTGCGTCACGGCGAAACGGACTGGAATCGGCAACGTCGCTTTCAGGGGCAGCAGGATGTGCCCTTGAACGGCGTCGGCCGTCAGCAAGCCAAGGATGCGGCGCGGAACTTCCCGTATGCCCCCGCCGCCATCGTCTCGAGTGACTTAGCTCGCGCTCACGACACGGCCGTGGCGCTGGCCCGCTACCACAACTTGCCAGTCACATTGGATGCGGATCTGCGAGAGACCCATGGCGGGGAATGGGAAGGGATGACGCACGGCGAAATCTCTGCCAGTGATGCTGCTAGCTTCGCCGCTTGGCGTGGCAGCCATCGTGTCCGACCCGGGGGTTCGGGTGAGCTCATGACTGAAGTGGCCGCACGTGTTGTCGCGGCGGTGAATCGTGGGTTGGCGCAGCTTCCCGACGGAGCCACCTTGGTGGTGGTGACCCATGGCGGGTCGGCTCGCGGCGCTATCGGGGCACTGATCGGTCTACCGCCACAACAGTGGCGTTCCTTGGGGGTCCTAGGAAACTGCCGTACGGCCACGTTGGTACCCGAGGTTGAGTCGTCGACCGAGCGAACGTGGATGTTGCAGGCCTTAAACGCGTGACTGCGTCCGCTCCGCCCGGCTCACTGGGCCCGTGCGTGCACTGGTTCACGAGCCCGGATTCCCGCGAATCGTGACCCGAATTCGCGCTAGCCAGAATCGACGCTATCCTAGAGGGACTTCGGGGCTGTGGCGCAGCTGGTAGCGCACCTGCATGGCATGCAGGGGGTCAGGGGTTCGAGTCCCCTCAGCTCCACCCAACAGTCTATTCCGTGGCAATCTCAATCTTGCAGTTTCCGGAAACTCATGATGCTTCGTGATTCATGTTTCGTGAGAGCAGACCGATAGCCCTCCCTCCAGCCCACTCTGGGTAGTTCCACCCCTACACCTGGCCCCATGGCTCCCGCAGGATGTGTTGAGCACAACGCAGAATCGGGTGAGGTCATGTCAACACAGCAGTGGGGGGCTAGCCCGAGCCAACTGCGCGACCTCAGCGATTCTCTTCATGGCCAGGCCGCCCAACTAACGGGCACCGCGAAGGGTGCCCAAACCCTAGTCGCGGCATTGTCCTGGCGGGGCCCTGTGGCCGATCACTTTCAGTTGGCCTGGCAGTCACAGCTACAAGTGCAGCTGCTGGCCGTCTCGGACAGGCTGCGGCGAGTCGCCGAAGATCTGGCAGAGAACGCCCAGCAGCAAGAAGACGCTTCGCAGGTCGGGCTCTCGGCCGATCGTGGATTCATGACCGATATTGCGGACCGCTATGGGCACCCGCGGACTCTCCTGAACGGCCAGGTTGCTGTCGCCGGTGATCTCTTGGGGGAAGGGGTGCTCGCAACCCTGAAATCGGCCGCACACGCTTTGGGCGGGGCCGATGCGGTCGCGCTGTTCATGGCCGACGTCGCCGAACATCCAGAGTTGACCGACCCCGTTGAAGCCGGACTTCACGGACTAGTGGAGGTGGGTCTGATCATGGCGGCCGAGCACGGTATTTCACAAGCCAGTATGTGGCTAGGAACAGCCTTGGGCGGTCTGCTGGCTGGGCTTGGCGCGTTCGCGGGTCGCGTCGTCGGTTGGGCGGTGGGCGAACTCGCCGCCATCGCATTCCAGAAGCTCGATGGCCACTTGGATATCACGGAGTCTGGAGCAGATCTAGCGCTGGAGACGTTCCGGTACTTCCGGGACAATCCTCGCGATGTCTTGGCCCAGATACCCGGAATCGGGATGGCGATCGGGCATGGTCTGCTGCTCTGGGACACCGCCTCTGAGCTGCTGCCAAGCCCATCGTGAGACACCTTCGACCAACGGTGACGATGCCAGGGACTTGCCCTCAACCAGAACGACAAAGGGAGCGCTGATGCAACAGGATTCGAATAGGCCAAGGTCATTGCCCTTGTCTCTAAGTCGCCACGAATACACCGCTGGACACTGGGGGGCCGCCACCGGTGCATCCGTGGCGGACTCGGTGTTGGTCCAGTGGCACATCCGAGCCGAGATCACCCGGATCCGTAGCGACAGCCAACGCAAGATCTTGCTAACAGTCGGCGGGGGCGGCGCGGTGTTCTTGCCATTTTCTCCGAGTTCGCGGGCGCAGCTAGCCGGTTGGTACGTGCCGGCGGCGCTGACCCTCGCCACACTTGTGGGGATCAGTGTGGCGGATGCTGATGACACTCGCGGGGCCACCGTAGCCCGGACGTTTCGGATCGATCCTGACGACATCTTCGACCAAGTGAAGGCGGGTCGCTTGCACCAAGCCGTGGTGTTCGCCGTTGAACCCCGCCACGGCCCTGCCTGGAACCTTTATTCCGTGCGAGGAGATGCCACGTATTGGGGTTGGCGAGAACACAGCGGTGCTATCACCTTGGCCGCAGCGGGTTCGCTGGAGCGAAACGCCCTACTTTCGCGGATCGCTCGGCCGCAGCGTCCCAACTTCCGCGCCACCCGCCCATCCAGAGTGTGTGAGAAGAACGTCACCGTGCGAGCTTCTGCCTGATGACGTGCCAATCTGAAACAGCGGAGACGACCGTAACGATGCCACGGCCAAGTGCCAACGACTCCGTCCCGAGCCCGACCCGCGGCCCCATAACCCCGCGGGCGACAAGTTCGAGGAGCGGTGGCGGTGATCATCCGACTGCCCAGGTCGCGGTCGTGATACCGCAACAACGAAGGGAGACCATGGCCACGTTCTGTCCACGCTGCGGTCGCCGACTATTGAACACGTGGTGTTCCTGGTGCGCCGAATTCGCCCCAGAATCGGTCGTCGGACGCTTTCAGATTCGCGAAGTCCTGAGCACGGGTCGACTGGGGTCGTTGCTGCGCGGCTACGATCCCGCGTTGGCCAGAACCGTTGTGCTGCGAACCCTGGGGGCGGCTGAGCTGGCCCCAGATGCGCTAGCGCATTATCTGGCGGTGCTGCGGCAAGCATCCGGATTGCCGCACCCGAATTGCGTGGACGTTTACACGGTACAGCTGGGCGCGGACGGACCATTGGTCGTGATGGAGGACATCCGGGGCGGCGGAATCAGCCAATCGCCCGACGGACAGAACCGGCAGCCATCCGCACACCTGCAGAACCTGGTCGACGTGCTCGAGGGCGTCGCGTTCCTACACGGTCACGGTCTGGCCCACGGTCGCATCACGACCAAGACTGTTCTGCTCACATCGTCCGGCACAGCAAAACTCACCGACCCAGGGGCGGGACAAGATCCGCAGGCATCCGCATCCTGGCAGATGGCCGCCCCGGAGGTGTTGCTAGGAGATGGCCCAAGCCCGGCAGCCGACGTATTCAGTGCTGGCGCGCTACTTTGGCTTGGATCGGCCGGTTGCCCTCCCTTTGCGGCTGGCAACCGAACGGCAGCTGTGGTCGCCCGCCGCAGATCACCACGTGGCGTAGCCGCGCCCAAGGTCGGCGAGCTGGCCCGGCAGGCTATGCAATTCGACCCCGACAACCGCCCAACGGCCAGGGAGCTTGGCGCCATTCTGCGGTCACTTCTGCCAGTGCGTGATCGAGCTGGTCGTGCATCTTGAGTTTTCCCACCGCAGCGGCCACCACACGCGGGACATCAGCGTAGAAGCGGGTGCGACTGCGACAGTGGCTGACCTCGTGGCAGCGCTGAACCCCCGTTCGGCCAACCTGTCGACGCTCACGCTCAGCGTGGAGACCGTAGGCGGCAAGACACAACTGGACCGGACCCAGTTACTGAGCCAGGAGTGTCTTCCCCGCGGAGCGGTCGTGCAGTGTTGCACTGCCGCGTCGCCAACGGTCGGCCTAGCCCTGCCCACCCTAGTGGTGACGGCCGGGCCGCACAGCGGTGACCACTTCACCTTGATGGCTGGCTCCAACAGCTTGGGCCGAAATGCGAGCGCGGATATTTCGTTGAACGATCCTGCGGTCAGTGGTCGCCACGCACGGGTTGTCGTAGCCGAGCACGTGGAGATCATTGACGAGAACTCTGCCAACGGTCTGCGGATTGACGGGGTGCCCACAGCACGCGCGCGCGTGACCGAACGTGCCCGAGTCTTGGTGGGAGACACCGAGTTTCGAGTTGAGGCGCCGCAGGCCCGGGAGCACAACAAGGGAACCGCGAGCAATCGTATTGTCCGCAGTCCACGACTGCGTCCCACCCATCCCGCTCACGAATTCCCAGGGCCCGACTTACCCAAACGACCGGTCCGGCCGCACTTCCCCCTTACGATGCTGATCGCGCCTCTCTTCATGGGAGCGGCCTTGTACGCCATCACCGGACGCGTGGCCTCACTGCTGTTTGTGGCCCTGATGCCCATGATGATGATCGGAATGTGGTTCGAAAACCGGCGTTCGATGCGGCGACAAACCCGCGAGGGCTGGCGGCGTTTTCGGGCTGATCTGGACCATCTCGCGGGTATGGTCGCCGATGAGCAGGATCGTGAACGCCTAGTTCGCCACGCCCAGCATCCGAGTGCGATTGATGTCATCACCAGCGCCCGGAACCGGACTTCACAGCTTTGGTCCCGTCGCCCTGATCTTCCCGATTTCGGTTCTTGCCGGCTGGGTGTGGGTAGCACGCCATCGCTGGTAACCATCGCGCGCGCGAGTTCATCGGGAATAGAGCGGGCGGCCTGGAATGTGCTCGAGGAGAGGTGTGAGGACTGGGCTCAGTTGCCCGACAGTCCTATCGCGGTGTCGTTGGCGGAGGTAAACGGCATTGCTGTGGTGGCTGACGCCAACCAGAATGCAGCCGTTGCCGCTGGTCTAGTTCTGCAAATGGCAGCACTGCATTCGCCCAGCGAACTTAGGATCATGGCCTTGCTTCCACAACAGCACGCAGCCCAATGGGACTGGCTGAAATGGCTACCTCACACAACGAACCGGTCCTCGGTTGGTGGCCAGTGGGCCCCCCGTATCGCCATTGGAGAAACTACAGGTGCCGAGCTACTACGGGATCTGGAGAATCTCATCGCGGAACGGCGAGAGCCGAATGAGCCGGTTCGTCACCCGTTGGTGCTTCTGCTCGTCACTGGGGCGGACTGGGACATCGCTAGGCTCGCGACGATCGCAGAAGTCGGGCCAACTGTGGGGGTTCATCTGCTGTGGATCACGACCGAGTTGCGCCAAGTCCCGGCGGCCCTGCGCGCCTTTATCGTGGTCCAAGCCACCGGGGAGGCCAGAATCGGTCAAGTCGGTGCGCCCGAATCCAATCAACCGGTCCTCGTCGAGCAGGTCAGCGCAGCCCAAGCGCAGGCAGCAGCACGCGTGCTGGCGCCCTATGTTGATGCCACTTCGCGTGTGGCCGATCCGACCCATGGGCTACCGGACGCCATCAATTATCTGTCTCTGGTCGGCACGGCCATGGCGCAGCAGCCAGCCAACATCAGCGAACGCTGGCTGGAGACAGGTTCCATTGCTAGTGCGGCCGTGCCAACGGGACGACCTTCGAGTCTGCGCGCGCTCCTGGGCGTGACCGCGGCCGATCCTCTCGTGGTCGATCTCATCGGCCAAGGTCCCCACGCGTTGGTAGGGGGAACCACCGGGTCAGGAAAGTCTGAACTGTTGCAGACGTGGGTGATGGCACTGGCCAGTGACTACTCCCCGGACCGACTCACATTCCTGTTTATTGACTACAAGGGAGGGGCGGCTTTCTCCGATTGTGTCCGCCTGCCGCATTCGGTCGGGCTTGTGACCGATCTAACCCCCGAGTTGGTTCAGCGTGCGCTGGCGTCGCTGGAGGCTGAGCTGAAGTATCGAGAGCAGACAATGTCGGCAGCCGGATGCCAGGATCTGCAGGCCATGGAGCAACAGGCGTTGCCCGGCGCACCTCCCCGACTTGTTGTTGTGGTCGACGAGTTCGCGACACTGGTCAGCGACGTTCCGGCTTTTGTGGACGGCATCGTGGATATCGCCCAGCGGGGGCGTTCGCTGGGCATCCACTTGATCTTGGCTACGCAACGGCCCGCTGGGGTGATCAAAGACAACCTGCGCGCCAACACGAATATCAGGATCGCTCTGCGCATGGCCGACCCGGCGGATTCAGTGGATGTGATCAAGGACGATGCCGCAGCGGCTTTCGACTCCGCACGACCCGGGCGGGCCGCGCTGAAGTGTGGATCCGATCCTGCCATTGCCTTTCAATCCGCCTGGTTGGGTGGCCAAGAGGCCGACGCACCGGACTCGCCCGTGGTGGTGCTGCGTGATTTCCCGATCGTCGAGCCTGATCCCGAGCCCGTCCTTGCACCGCAGGGGAGTGCGGGAGGTAGTGACTCGGATTTGGCGCGACTGGTGCGCAATATCCAGGCGGCCGCGACCGAACACGGAATCGCTCCCCCGAGAAAGCCGTGGCTGCCGCCCCTATGCCAGCAGATAGATTTGGCGGACCTGATCCCGGCCCGGACGGAGTCCTTTCTGCCGCTAGGTTATGCCGACAATCCGGAACTGCAGACCCAAACGCTGGCAGGCTTTATGCCGGACCGTAGCGGGAACCTGGCGATCTATGGAACCACCGGTGCGGGAAAAACCACCGCACTGACCGCAGTGGCCACCCTGATCGGCCAAACTGCACAGCGCGACTTGAGTCATGTCTACGTCTTGGATTGTGCATCCGGCGCCCTCCAAAGCGTACAAGTGTTGCCCCAGGTGGGCGCGGTGATCGCCGTTGCTGAACGGGAGCGGGTTGCGCGCCTCTTCGCACAGCTGCAGCAACTGTTGGCGGAGCGATCTGCGGCCTTCTCGGCAGTGGGCGCCACCAGCTTGCCCGAATTCCGGCAGAGAACTGGCCAGACCGAAACACCCAGAGTATTCCTGCTATTGGACGGGTTAGCGGTATTCCGCCAGGCCTACGAGAATGACCCTGACCCGAACCCGCTGTCAGCCCTGATTCAGGTGGCCACGATGGGGCGTGGTCTGGGCATTCACGTGATCTGGACTTGCGAACGGTCTGGTGCGGTTCCCGCCGGGCTGGCGGCGGTGACCCCGGACCGAGTGGTGCTACACCTAGCTTCCGCAGATGAAGCGACCCTGCTGCGGGCGCCTTCGGTGCTGGCTGCGCAGCAACCACCTGGCCGCGGTTTCTACGACGGCCGCGAAATGCAGCTTGCTTGTGCCCCGCCGCTCTCGGACGAGGTTAACCCCTGGTCCACTGCGCGTCCCGCACCGATTCACACCTTGCCGCGGGTGGTCCAGGCGGCCGACCTGCCTGCTGATGTGGTCGATGGTCCGGCCATTGGCATCAGTGGCGCGTCACTGGAGCCGATCGCCTTGGGCAAGGGCGGCATTCAGCTTCTAGCGGGCGGCTCGCAGATTGATCGGGCGCGCGTTCTGAAGGGAATTCTGCAGTGCGTGGCCCGCGACCCCAACATTGAACGAACTTGCCTGATTGGTCCTATGGATTCGCTGCTTGCGCGGGAGGGGAATTGGGATCGCGAGTTGCTGGGACCGATCTTCGTGGCCCAAGAGCTTTCGAACCTCTCAGTGGCATTGAACCATTCAGAGCCGGGTTCCTGGTTGATCATCGTGGAGGATGCAGCTGGTTTCGTAAACGGTCCTGCCGATGCCGGGCTGCAAGAACAGATCGGCACCGCCCTGTGGCGCTCGCAAACGCTACTGGCGGAGGGGGATATCAGCAGTCTGCAGACGTCCTGGCCACTGCTGAGTCAGTTGCGCGCGCCAAGGCGGGGCTTCATGTTGCAGCCTGACCAAGTGGACGGCGATCTGCTGTTTCGTACCCCGCTGCCCCGGATCCAGCGTCACGACTTCTCCCATCGAAGCGATGTGGGTCGCGGCTATCGGGTGCAGGGTGGCGCTGCAGAACTGGTGCAACTTGTTAGTGCAGACACCTTTGGGGGGTAACGCTACCCCTGCCGACCGGCTCAGAGCCGACGTACGGTCGCGACATGGAGAAATCCGTGGTGGCGGTAGAGAGTCTGCAGCTACCCAAACGAAGGAGGTCACATGCCCGCGATCACGCACGGGATGGACATTGCGCAGGTCCAGCAGCTCGGTACCCAACTCATGGCCCGCTCGGAGGAGGTCAAGACGGCTGCGAGTCAATTGCAGGGACTCCTGGACGGCACCCCGTGGCTCGGCCCGGAAGCGGAGAAGTTCCGAGAGGAATGGAACGGTACCCACATGGCTGCGTTGAACCAGGTCGCAGCGGCGTTGGCGGACGCCGGGCAGCGGGCCCAGATTCACGCCTCCGAGCAGGAAAGTGCCTCGAACCAGTAATCCGACTGCTCGCCCGATGTGAGGGTTCTCGCATTGGGCGAGCCGGAGGCTGATCCGGGCTTACCCTATTCGAGGTCCAACAACATCGGGGTGCTGAGCTAACCCCAAGAAAACGTGCGGAGATTGTATGGAACTCATCCAGGTCGGGGAACGGGCCGGGATCAGGCTGGATGCGGTCAACAGCACGACGATCTCGATTGGCCGCAGCGCAGATTGCGATGTTGTGATCCGCGATGCCACGGTGTCGCGCCGCCATGCCGTGATTCAGCGCCGCGGAGACCAGTGGCAGATTCGGGATGCTGGCAGTCAAAATGGAGTTCGGGTTAATGGCTTGCGCATCAGTTCTGCAACCACCCTGCAACCCGGCGATGGGGTCGCGCTTGGGGGAACCCACTTGCGGATCGCGCGGGATGGCGGTGACAGTGTTCCGGCGCTGGTGACCCAACGAGCCCCTGTCGCCCCCACCGCACCAGCGGCGCTGACCCCTCGGGAGCGCGAACTGGTGCGGCATCTGGCTGCGGGCCTCACCGATCTTGAGATTTCGGAGCGAATGACGATCAGCATTCGTACTGTTCGCTCACACCTAGATCGGATTCGGGACAAGACCGGTGCTCGGCGTCGGCCCGATCTAACCCGCCTCGCACTAGATCTGGGACTGCTAACCGCACCCGGCGCAACCTCGTGATTTCACTGGGGGTGCCGGCGGGCTATCAGTTGCAAAGTGTCATTGGCTCGGGCGCGAACGGGACTGTCTACCGGGGTTGTGACCACGTGCTGTTCCGGAGCCTAGCGCTGAAGTGTGTTCCGATGGCCGGCTTATCCGAACCCAGCGCCGCGATGCTCTTGACCGAAGGCCAGCGACTCGCGCAAGTGTCCCACCCCAACTGCGTGCGAATCCTAGACGTACAGCGGACGGCGGACGCGGTGTGGTTTGTCATGGAATACGTTCCCGGGCCGACCCTGCAGGATCTCCTGGATCAAGCTGAGCCACCGCCTCCTGCAACAAGTCTTGCCATGATCCGGGACCTAGCGGACGTCCTAGCCCATCTAGCGCACCTGGGGTTGGTGCACCACGACATCAAACCCGGCAACATCATCATCAACCCCGCGCGCGGCCCGGTTCTGGTGGACTTCGGGTCGTGCGTTGCGGCTAGCCGCCCAGGCGAATCCAACGGCAGCGTGGCGTTCATGGCGCCCGAGCGGCTGGAGCCGGGGAGCTCAAGCGCCGGCCCCGGCGCGGATGTCTATGCTCTGGGGGTACTGGCCTTCTGGTTGTTGGTTGGGTCCCACCCATTTGCACAGGCGCTCAGCAGTCCGGCGGCTATGGCCCACGCCCATCGCACGGCGACACCGCTATCCACTGGCCGCGGCCTGCCCCGGACAGTGCGCCGCGCAGTCAGGTCTGCCACCCAACCTGACCCCCAGCGGCGCATCTCAGCAGCCGCTCTGGGTCTGATCCTGCATCGCCTGACATCGAAGGAGACCTCATGGAGTTCTGCGCCAACTGTGGCCGTCGGCTAGTGACCGAACGCAGCGCATGCCTAGCGTGTGGGGCGCCCACCGGACGCAGTCGGGTCAGCGCACGCGACGAGTCTGCTCTGGGCAGTGTTGCCAGCGCAACAGCCTCGCCCGCGTTGCAGCCAGGGGTTGAGAGCGACACGTTAGTCACAGCCGCTCCCCTAGGCGAGGGATCCAGCCAAACCTGCATCACATGTGGCCAGACCTTGCCGCCTACTACTCAAATCGCAGACCTGGCCGGGCCAACTCAGATAAACAGGAGTTGAGCACCCTCGGAGATCTCGATGAAGTCGGCCGCGTTGATGATGCCTTCGACATCGTCCCGCAGGTCGCTCTCGTGCAGGTCCATCATGTCCGCGGACATGCGACAAGCCCAAAGGTGTCCACCGGCCGCCACGATCTGATCCAGGAAATCGGGAACCTCGGGAATACCAAGGTCGGCAATCTGCTGCTTCATCATCTTGGTCGCCAGTCCGGTCATCCCCGGCATGGGAGCTAGGGCCTGTGGCATCCGGATGTCCTTGACCGGCAGGTGCATCGCGGTGTTTCCGACTGCAGAGAACTGCAAATCGTTCATCCGGGACTTGGTAATCATGTCGAAGCCCCAGAACGTGAAGAACAGGTGTGTCTCCACGCCTTCTCCTAGGGCGGCGTTGCCCATCACTAAGGCGGGATAAGCCATGTCCAGGTTGCCTTTGGAGCAAATGATGGCAAGTTTGCGATCGGTATCGTCGTCATCGAAGTTGGGAATGATGGTCATTCTGGGGTCCTTTCCAAGTGTGTTGATCTAGGTGCGCCGGGGGGTCAGACGCAGCCATGCGGCTTGGGGAGGCCAGCCACGTAGGACATCTTCTTGCCCGGCTTCTTTGGGAACAGTTGAAACTGCAACTTGGTCGGGAAGCCACCGACCTTGTCAACTCGGCGTGTGGTCGCAGTTTGATTCTTCTCCTTGAAGTCTTCACGCAGGAACTTCACGACGGCCCAATGCTGATCGGTCATCGCGATCCCAATGTTCTGAGCGAGTTCGGCTCCGACATCTTCGTTCCATTCGTCGTATTCGGTGAGAAATCCTTCATCGTTGATTTGGACTTCTTGACCAGCAATTGTTGCGGTGGGCATATCTATCTCCTTTGTTGCGCCGTGGTCTTGGTCTGAGTTTGGGATTGCGTCACGGGGGCGGCCGGTGAACTAGTTTCCCCCACGGTGTGAAGCATTGCCAGCACCCGGGCTAGGCCTGCTCGGGTCGTCGGGTCGCGCAGCGATTTGGCGAGCGTGAACAACGATGGCGGTTCGGTGGGAACCTCATCGGAGTCCTGTACCGTAACGGCGGTCCGTTGTACGAGTTGCATCACCTCTGGTTGGGTCATCTCTTTGACCGCCGTCAGGATCGTGACGATGTTGTCGCCTAAGGCGTGCACGTCATCTTCGGAGAACTCGGTCATCACACGCTCCGCAACGAAGCGACCCTGCCGCGCAAACGCGAAGTAGCCTTTCTCATCGGCGGATTGCAGCGCCTCTGTCAGGGAGGCCATCGCTGGCCCGCTGAGCTTGGTCAACTCCTGGGTTAAGCCAGCGACCGTGTCCAGTTGTTCCAACGTGCTGGTCAACTGGGGGAGACTGACCGCCAGTGTGCGTAGGAAGTGCGTTAAGTCGTCCAGCGTCACTTCCTCGTTGAGGGCCGTGAGCTCGTTTGACGCTAACTCCATCGCCTGCGCGGTCACTGGGGTTAATGACTCGCCTAGTTCGGACCACTTCTCCCGAGCCTGGCGTTGCAGAATCAGTTCGTCTGCGATCAGGTCCACTTTCGCCGATAGCTCGTCAAGTCGGGACGCTAGTTCGCCGTTGGCTTGTGATTGGGCTGGGGCCGGGGCCGCGTGCTGCATATCGGTACTCATGACAGGTCCGCGGTGTCTTTGCCGGCCATCGACATGAGTGCTGGCAGCGGGAGTTCCTTGCCTGGCAGGAGGAGGTTCCAATACATCCACCGAAACATCAGCTTGCCCCAGTGGTTGATCTCAGTCTCCTTCAACAACGAGAAGGGGCCGATGCCCGGGAGCGGATACTTGCCGGGTAGCGGTTCGGTGTCGTAGTTGAAATCGATCAAGAGCCCCTTGTTGTTGCCACTCTCGACGAAGCAGTTGGCGTGTCCATCAAAGAACTGCGTCATTGGCAAGCCTTGGATGTGATTCAGGAAGTTCTCCGGGAACAGATCCATGGCGAAGTGCGCCACGGAGCCCGCCTTGGACGCCGGAATGTCTGAGGCATCGCCGATCGCGAAAATGTTCTCGTGTTCCTTGGACAGCAGCGTGAACGGGTCAACCGGGACGTAGTTGAGGTCATCGCCCAGCCCCGACTTCGCAATGTAGTCCGCGCCCATGTTCAGGGGCACAGTGACCAGCAGATCAAAGGGCACCTCACGCTCGTCGTACGAGACGATCTTCTTGCCTTCAGGATCAACCGATTCGATCATGAAGTCTGGCTCAACATGCACCCCTCGTGTGTTCAGCATGTCGCCTAGGTGAGCCGAGGCCACCGGCTTGGTGAACGCACCCTCAAGCGGGGTTACATATGTCAACTCGGTCTTGTCGCGCAGACCCCGCTGGGTTAGGAAAGCGTCGGCCAGGAAAGTGAACTCCAGCGGCGCGACTGGGCACTTGATGGGCATCTCAGTGACATGAACGACCAGCCGACCACCGTCCCAACGCTTGAGCGTGTCCGCGAGGGCGGTGGCGCCCTCAAACGTGTAGAACTCATGCACACTCTTGCGCCATTCCCCTTCGGCCATCCCGGGGGTTTCGTCCGGACGCGGGGTCGTGCCCGTGGCAATCAGTAAGTAGTCGTAGTCCAAGCTGCGGCCATCGCAGAGTAGGACGCGATTCTCATCGGGGAATACCTGGTCGATCTCACCCTGCAGCAGATTCACACCCTCAGGGATGAATCGTTGGGTGGGTTTGGTGACCTCGTCAGGCTGGTAGGTTCCGAACGGGATAAACAGGTAGCCCGGTTGGTAGTAGTGGGTGGACTGTTGCTCCACGATGGTGATGTCCCACTGCGCCTCCGGCAGCTTGGGTCGCAACTTGTTGACAGCCATGGTTCCGGCCGTGCCGGCACCTAGGACTAGGAGCTTGTTCATTTTGCACCTTTCTGGTTGAACGTCACGGATTTGTCATGGCCCCCGGCGACGGCTACCGCAATACCCGGCAGGGTAGCCAGGATTTGGGAACGAGCTTGATCATCAAGGTGGTAGAGGCCGTCGCCCTCGTTGCTGCTCATCGCGTCAGGGGTGCGCGGCGCCACACCGCCAGCGATCACCATTCCCACCAGGGTGTTACCGGATCGTACGAAGGCCCGAGCGCATTCAAAACCCAATGGTCCGAGTTGAAAGCTGGGTTGGAAGTTCTGGTCGTCGGCCAGGCCTTGCCATTCGCGCAAGCAGGCATCAAGCCCGGCCGCATCGTGCTGCAGTGCCGCGGCCGCCGGGCACGGATTCGCGATCGGGGTCACAGGAGTGGCAGTCATGTCGGTGACCACCATCATGACTCCCAGGATCGGTGCCGCGACGGCGATGGCGGCCTCGGCTCTGGCGGGATCAATCGGCCGCGGTGCCGTGCCCTGATTCTGGCTCGGGTTGGCTGTCCGCTGTGACTGGCGCGGTTCGGACATCCGCCCCACGTCGATAGCCGAAATTATGCCCGTGATGGCCTCCGCTGGGAATCGCCACTGCTTTCCCACCCGAACCGCGGGTAGGCGCCCACTCTCGGCCATGCGGTAAACGGTGGAACGGTCCACGTGCAGGATTTCTTGCACCTCGCGAGCGGTCAGCAGCGGTTGCGCCGACCGTTCCTGCGTCGTGTGCTTACCCTGCATATAAAGCAGCCTATGCAGACAATGCAGCTGCCAACAGAGTCTTTAGTCCCGGCTAATGATGTTGTTGCGTGTTCGTCAGGCAAATAACAACGGCTGGTGAGGTGGCTCAGCCCAAGATCGTCGGGAGGAAAGCGGCCAAAGCGGCTTCGACGCGCAAAACCGCGGGGCATCGGAAATGCTTGCACTATGCGCAGTTTGCCCCGGTCACGCCCACCGTTGCTACCGTGGCCGATCCGAGGCGTTGCGGCTGGCTATGTGGGGGTCGCCGCAATGACTCTGGCGTACTACTTCGAGCGTAGGGTGCGCAGTCGCGGTACTGAGTCTGATTCGCAAGGGCGCGCTGCCGGCGCGGCTGTGCTGGCTGATGGCAGATCGGTGCGGGGTTTAGCCAGCGAGACGGGCCTAGACTACGACGACACCGTTGTGCCTGGACAGATCGTTGCACGAATCCTGCCGCTACCGCGCGCGCTGACGGCGCACCCCGGTGAGATTGCCATCGCGTTGCGCTGGGGTTATGGATCTGTCTTCGGGCTTGCGCATGTGTTCATCCGGCACCGAGTTACGGAGCCCCGGGCTAGTGTGATTTTCGGCAGCCTCCTGCTAGGAGTGACGTTCAGCATGTTTCCAGTTTTGGGTCACACGCCGCCGCCGTGGCGCTGGTCCGGCGAAGTGATTGCTACCGCTTTGGCAACGCATATTGCCTATGTGGTTGCGGCCGCTACGACGGATGAGATTCTCAGATAAGTGCTAAATCGGCGGACGTCGGTATGGTTGGTAGTGGAAGCCCGCGTCGACTAACCCGATTGCGGTAGCAGGAGGGCGAGCATGGTGTTCAACCACATCGCGGGATCCGTGCGCGAGGTGTTGTCAGGGGTAGATGATGGTCAGAGCGAAATCGTCGCGCGAATCGCCGCGCCAGCCGGGGCACCCGGTTGGTTCGTTCCCGGCGACGCCATTTGGACAGTACACGGCTCAGTCGCCACGTTCTTGGGTGGGATTCGCTCACTGCTCTTACAGGCGCTGCACCCTTTGGCCTTGGCCGGCGTGAATCGGCACTCCAACTATCGGGCAGATCCGTTTGGCCGCCTTCAACGCACGGGCGCCTTCATCGCCGCCACCACATTCGGTTCAACAGAGTTGGCAGAGCAGACGGTGGCAGGGATCCGCCACATGCACACCAGCGTAAACGGGGAACTGAGCGATGGACGGCGGTACTCGGCCCAGGACCCGCACTTGTTGGAATGGGTACACATCGTTCTGGTCGATTCGATGTTGACTGCTTATCTCGACTTCGCCCTGAATGGTCCGATTGAACCCGATGAGTACGTGGCCAATATGGCGGTGGTTGGTCGCGCGATGGGGGTGCGGGAACCACCGGAAACCCGCGCAGAGTTGACGGCGCACTTGCAGGCCTTCCGTCCTGAGCTGGTGGGCGGCGCCGAGGCGATTGAGGTGAAGGACTTCGTTCTCGCAGCCCCCCTGCCGCGAGGGCTTCGGCCAGGTTACGCGATCATGTGTCGCACTGCTCTGGACACGTTGCCCCCATGGGCAGCTGAGCTGCTCGCCCACGACGCCTCGCCAGCGGTACGAAAAACGCGCTGGCTTACCACTGACCTTGCGTTGCGCCTGCTGAAGACGGCCCTAGTTCAGTCCCCGGCGCTGGCCGCCGGAGAAGCCCGGCTTGCCGGGGTGCCGGCCGATAGAGTGGACAAGATCATTACCGAACCCAGGAGTTCTGATGGCAAGTACCGTTGAGGTCACCGACACCGCAGCCAAGAAGTTGCGCACCTACAACTGGATCATGGGGGGTTTACATGCCGTGCAGGGCGTGGTCATCTTGTTGCTGGCTACCTCGTTCGCCCTGCCCGTGACCGCCAGTTTCCTGGAAGGCCCGCCAGGCACCACGCCGGCTGCGCCGTCCACCTTGTTTAGCATCTCCGTTGCCTGGGGCGTGGCCGCATTCTTGTTCCTTTCGGCGTTCTTCCACTGGGTGATCGCAGGGGTGGGCAATCATCGGTATATCGACCAGCTGCGGCGCGGCCAGAACCAGTTCCGCTGGATTGAATATTCGTTGTCTTCGTCGATCATGATCGTCCTAATCGCGTTGCTGACTGGGATCAGCAACGTCGCGGCGCTGATTGCGTTGTTCGGCGTCAACGCGGGTATGATTATGATGGGGGCCGTTCAGGAGCGCTACGAGAAGCCTGGTGGCTCACTTTGGCCGTTCTGGCTGGGCTGCATCCTGGGGATCGTGCCGTGGCTAGCCATCGCGCTGTACTTGATCACGCCAGGTAGCGATACGAATCCACCAGGATTTGTCTACGGTATCTTCTTCTCTCTGTTCATCTTCTTCAACATTTTCGCCCTAGTGCAGTTCCTGCAGTACAAGCAGATCGGGCGTTGGAAGAACTACCTGGCGGGGGAGAATTTCTACATTCTGCTCAGCCTGTTGGCCAAGAGTGCGCTGGCCTGGCAGGTCTTTGCCGGCACGCTGGCTGGGTGAGGTCTGGGGATCAGCCGGCCGCTACTGTAGATCGACCGCCGTCCACGCCGATGACCTGACCGGTGATCCAACCTGATTCGGGTCCAATCAGCGTTGTTGTGAGTGCCGCGACGTCGGCCGCTGCCCCCAGCCGACGCATCGGGTGCGCGGCGCCAAGTTGGGCGACGGCTTTGTCATTGCGCAACAGCGGTGCCGCCAGCGCCGTTTGGGTGAGTGAGGGTGCCACGGCATTCACTCGAATCGACGGCGCCAGTTCGGCCGCCAGCGTGCGGGTCAGACCTTCAACTGCGCCTTTCGCCATAGCGATCGAACTGTGAAAGCGAAAACCCATACTGGCCGCCACCGACGAATACAGCACCACCGAACTGGGCTCGGGATTCTTCTTTAAGGCCGGCACCGCGGCTTGGATCGCCAACGCCGCCGCCGCCGCGTTAACGGTGAAGTCCGTTAGGAAATCATCTAGGGTGACACGCCCGAGCGGCTTCAGCTGCAGCGTCCCGACCGCGAACACCAGACCGGCCAGTTCCGGACCAGCAGATTCGGTCGCCTTGGCGAGCACCGCACGATCGGTGACGTCGCCAACGGTGTAGCCTGCGGCGACCTCACCAGCAACTTGGCGAAGCGCCGCTTCATCTCGGCCACACAGGTGCAGCGGGTAGCCGCGCGCGTGCAGGGTTCGGGCGGTGGCTTGACCGATGCCGCCGGTTGCCCCATAGATCAGCACAGGATTGTGAGCGGTGTTGATGTCAACCTGCGACATTGGGCTGTTTGAGTCCGGCGAAGCGGAACCGGCGAGGGCCATGAGAAACCTCCACGTAGGGAACAGGCTCCTAGGCAGCCTAT
This sequence comes from Actinomycetes bacterium, assembly GCA_022600255.1. Lineage (GTDB taxonomy): Bacteria > Actinomycetota > Actinomycetes > S36-B12 > JAHZKU01. The sequence goes on from JAHZKU010000131.1 coordinate 19,098, forward strand.
CGGCGGTCTTGTGGAATGGGTATCGCGGTTGGTGTGTTAGGTCAGATATGACAGCACAACAGCCCTACGACGTGCTGAGAACAATCGGTGATGTGGAGCTACGCCATTACCCGGTTAGCGTCTTGGCCCAGGTCCAAGTCCGCGGCGCCGCAGAAAAAGCTGGTAACCAAGCCTTTCGGTCGCTGGTGCGATACATCGGCGGGAAGAACCAGCGGCAGGAATCGCTGGCCATGACGGCCCCGGTTCTTCAGGAAGATGCGGCCGAAGCAGGGTTGACTGAGGTTGGAGCGCCGGGCTCAGACTCTTGGTCCGTCTCCTTCGTCCTGCCAGGTGATGGCAAACTCGCCGACTATCCGGTGCCGAACGATTCGGCTGTGCAACTTGTCGAGATTCCCGCCCACGATGCCGCAGCCATTCGCTGGTCGGGGCGCTGGTCCCACGCCACGGTCTTGTCCAAGACCGAGGAGCTGGAGGCTGCGCTGCACCGGCTCGGCTGGCGCGTCACCGGCCCACCTCGCTGGGCGCGTTATGACCCACCGTGGAAGCCCACATTCCTGCGTCGAAACGAAGTCATCTTGCCGGTGGACACCGAGTAGAGGCCTATTTGTGGGCTAGTTGGTTTGGCTCGTAGCCGAATCCGCGCCGGAAACCGGCGAATCAGGCAGATACCGAGACGATCCGGCGATTTCTGCATAGACGACGACGAATCAAGGTGCCACACTTCAGGGATAGGCACTCGAAAGGAATATCGCATGACGAGCCCGACGGATACCACCACGACTAGCGCAGCGAACGAAGACCTCATCCAGGTCGGTAGCCCGCTGATCGTTACGGACAGCGCTCAGAACAAGATGCTGGAACTTCTGCAAGGCCAGGAAGAAGAGAATCTGTCCGTCCGTGTGGCCGCGCAAGCCGGCGGATGCTCTGGAATGCAGTATCAGATGTTCTTCGACAACCAGACCCATGAGGGTGACATGCAGATGAGCTTCGGCGAGGTCTCGGTAGTTGTTGACGCAGCCAGTGTGGCTGCCATTCATGGCACCACCATTGACTTTGTGGAGACGGCCGAGAAGCAGGGCTTCACGATTGACAACCCCAACGCCAGCGCTGGCGGCGGCTGCGCGTGCGGCGGATCCTGCGCCTGCGGGGGTCACTGACCCACGTAGGTAGCGGAACTCTCCCCATCTTCCTGGGGATGGGGAGTGCTCAGGACCCCAACTCGTTCGGCGCTCGCCATGTCCGCTCAAACGGCAACCGCCACGCATGTGGTGTAACGAGTTGATGGATGGAGTTGGGGCCCCAAGAACCTGGGGCATAGGGACGCACGGGTGGCGGCTCCTCTAATAACGGTGTAGAAATCTCCCACAGCCGTTCGATGCCCTCTGCTGACGTGAAGAGCGTGTGGTCGCCGACCATCGCATCCAAGATCAGCCGTTCGTAGGCTTCCATCACATCTTCCTCGTAGCCGGTGTCGTGCATCGCGAACTGCAGACTGAGCTTGTCCAAGCGCATTCCCGGCCCAGGCCGTTTCCCATAGAACGATAGGGACATCTTGGACGCGTCGGCCAAGTCGAAGGTCAGGTGATCAGGGCCCTGTGCCCCGACACCGGATCCGGAGGGAAACATGCTCTTGGGCGGCTCACGAAACGCAATCGAGACGATTCGCTGGCCCTCCGCAAGCTTTTTCCCCGTCCGCAGGTGAAACTTGACCCCGGCCCACCGCCAGTTGTCGATCTCGGCATTAAGCGCAATGAACGTTTCAGTCTCTGACTCTGGATCAACGCCCGGCTCTTCTCGGTAGCCCGTGTACTGACCACGCACGACATCCTGCGGCGTGATCGGCATCATCGATCGAAAGACCTTGTTCTTCTCTTCGCTGATGGCGCGCGGCTCCAACTCAGTGGGCGCTTCCATAGCCACGAACGCGAGAATCTGGAAAAGGTGAGTGACTACCATGTCGCGGTAGGCACCGGTTCCTTCGTAGAATCCGGCGCGTTTGTCCAACCCGAGCGTCTCGGGGACATCGATCTGAACATGGTCAATGAAATTGCGATTCCAAATCGGTTCAAACAGGCCGTTGGCGAAGCGGAAAGCCAATATGTTCTGCGCGGGTTCCA
>JAHZKU010000132.1 GCA_022600255.1 Actinomycetes bacterium
CACGGTTGGGGTCTTGCCCCCGGGCGTTACCCACAACTGCGTCAGCCCAGCCTTGGTGATTGTCAGGAGCGGTTGCCCAGCATTGACCCCAGCCTCGGGGTAGAAGTTCTCGTCCGGCTGCAGCCGGCCAGTCACGGCTAGGTCACCGGTTAGTTCTGGCAGTTCGGGTTCGGGGGTCCAGCCCAAGAGCACGGGAACAACCTCGTTGGGCGCGGCTTCCACCCCGACCACGACCCAGTACCCGGCCGAATCAGTGTCAGAGGTGCGGTCCCGTACGAGCGTCTGTGCGTCTGAAAGCACGGGGCCAACGACCCTCACTTGCCGCCCCAATGACTCAAGTGGAATCGTGGACTCCGTCGCTGTCAGCGCCTCTCCCACTGGGATGGGTTCGGCCAGCGCCGCGCGTTCGATGGCCAACTCGTCTTGGCTACGCTCCCACTGCCACACCGCTAGGACCAAACAGAAAACCACAAACGCCAGCGCCAAGATGGTGCGCAGAACCCACTTCGAGGTTCGCAGGGTGGCCAGGGTCATCGCCGGTTACCGGCCCTCGAGATCCTCGGGCGTTGTGGCGCTCGATTCATCAGAGGCTTCCTCCGTGGCTGCAGCGGCCGCTGCCCGCGTCGCGTCTCGGACGTCCACAGCGTCGGTTGGTTGCACACCTTCGTCGAAGTCGATCCGCTTGAGTTGCTTGTTCATGGAACGCCACAGGAAGAACGTCCCGAGCCCCAGGGCAATGAAAATGACTAGGCCGATGGCTCCCGGGGACACGTTCTCCTGGGTGATCGTCTAACCCTCGACATCCTGGGTGAGCAAATTCTGGGCCAAGATGAGGTCGCTGAATCGAATCGCCACGGACCCTCCCGGTGTCAATCGCTAATCAGGCGACTGCCGTGTTACGGAGCCGCCGCGGCCGTGCTCGCACAGCCGCCGTTTGTACTGACAGCGGCACCAATGGAGCCGCTGCGCTTCTATCGTACGTCGTGAATGGCAGGCCTGCCGCACCCCGAGCCCGGCGCGGTCCGGCTGCCCTGGCTAGGCCTTGCTGCCTCCTGAGTTCCGGCGATCCCGAAATGGTGGTTCCCGCGCCTGAGAGTTCACGTGCCATGTGTGCTCCCGGCGTGAGATTCCTTGCCCGCGGACAGCCCGCGTCCGGAAATCCGCAGCACCCCGAGGTTGCAGGCGCCTTGCTCCTGAATGCCCACCGCACCCCGGGACAAGGGCCCATAGGCGAATGGACACCCTCCATTGTGCGTGCCCGCCCGTGGGACTTCCCTCGCCGGACCCTTGGCTGCAACGCCAGTTGCTGTGGTCAACCCCAAAGCGGGCGCTGTGGTCTGCCCCCAGCGCCCGCGTTGCTGCGCCGGGGGCCTCGTATGGGTGGGCCACGCTGCGCGGACATGAAGCGCTATGGGATTTCGTGGTGATAGTGGAGAATGGGGGTCGATAGCCACTCTCACAGCGAACGCGCACCGAATCATTAGGGAGACCGACTTTGACTGCTCCCATGCAAGAGGCAAGCCGAGCCCCGTCACCAGCCGAGATCGACGCCCGCATGGCGGACCGATACGGAACCAACCGACCTGCGTGGCCGCGCCAGATGCTCGCGGCTACCTTGATCATCGGATTCCTTGCAGTTGCCGCCTGGGTGGGTTTCCAGATTTCTGACACCCCCTACCAAGGAATGATCCAGCGTTGGGAGCCAGTGGGGACATCCGAGCAATTCGTTGAAGTAGACGCCGAGGTGCGCGGCAGTTTTGCCGACCCGTTGGTCTGTGCGGTCCGTGTGACCGAAGCTGGCAGCGCCGACGTCGGGTATGCCGTGGTTCCGTTCGAGTCCGCCCCGTCGGAACGCACGTTCCAGATTGAGACACTCACGACGGCCGCCTCGGTGGGACTGCTTGGGTGCGCTGAGAGCCTGGAAGAGTTGCGGGTGCCCCCGCCGGAGTATCCCCCAGGGATCGCCGCGCCAAGTACAACACCGAGGTTCGTGTCACCGTAGAAAGCCGTGGTTGGGGGCGCGCCTTTGATCATTCCGCCCGCAGTCCTGGCTGCTCTTGATAGCCTGCACCCTCATGACTTGCTAGCCACAACTCCTAGGAAGGGAGACAACATGGCCGACGAGAAATGGCTCACACAAGAGGCCTACGACGCGTTGACGGCCGAACTTGCCGAGCGGGAGGGACCGCTGCGCTCCGCGATCGGCACGCGCATCGCGACCGCCCGGGAGGAAGGCGACCTCAAAGAGAACGGTGGCTATCACGCGGCCCGAGAAGAGCAAGGCCTGAACGAAGCGCGCGTCGTTCACCTGCGCCAGCTGCTAGAGAGCGCCAAGATCGGCACCCCGACCTCTGCCCCTGACGAAGCCGCCCACGGCAAGGTCGTCACCGTTTCGTTCCCGGCGCTAGGCATCCAGGAGACCTTCCTGCTCGCCTCACGGGAAGAGGCACCGCACGCGTCAATCGAGGTCTACTCCCCCTCATCGCCACTTGGGGCCGCCATCAACGGTCACAAGGCTGGTGAAACGGTTCAGTACGAACTTCCTAACGGTAAGTTGATGAACGCTGAAATCGTTTCGGTGGGCGAGTACGAAGGCTGACTCCTGGGTTCGCGAGTTCTCGTCATTTGCGGCAGACTAAACGAGTGGATAGATCGATTCAGGCCGAGGGCCTTGTCAAAATCTTCGCAAGCCGCAGTGGAGATGTGCGGGCACTGGACGGGGTCGACCTCGAGGTACCCGAAGGCACAGTCCTGGGCCTACTCGGGCCCAATGGCGCTGGCAAGACCACCGCCGTGCGGGTACTGACCACACTGCTGCAGGCCGATGGCGGCTCGGC
>JAHZKU010000133.1 GCA_022600255.1 Actinomycetes bacterium
CGATCTGGCCAGTGACGATATGGCCAGCCAGTCGAATGGTGAAAGGGTGCTCCACCGCGATGGGAGCGCGCTCGGCGAACTCCGTGCCGGTGAAGGCTTTCTGCAGATCATGCAACTCTGGGGTGAGGTTCGATGTGGTGGCCCCGGTGCCGTCGAAATCGAAGAGGCTTTGTTGGCCCAGCCGATCCTCAACCCAGTTGTGGAACTCGGTTCCGGCGGCGGCTGCGGCCGAGGGTTTGCGCGGCATTGGCCTGCGCTGAGCTTGGGCAAAGCCCACTGGGTCTTTGTGCTTGTTGATCAGGCTCGTTGCCGACACCACCCGCTTCTCGGCCGCGGTGACATCTTGCCCGCGCGAAAGATAGGCCAACAACTCCTCGACACGGTCGGCCCACGAGTCCGGGCTGCAGACTGGATCGGTCTCAGCCAGCAACGAGTGCAGCGGCTCGCGATGCGAAACCGACTCTTGTGGCGCGAGGTCCCGAGTGCTCTCGCTGAACAGAGCGGCGATTCCCGCGGGACGAGGTTCGGCACCTGGTGGCGGCCAGCGCACGGCACGGGCCGGACTGTGTAGCACCGGCGATACCGCATCGGCATCTGGAGCTGGCTCCCAGTGGGCGATCTCCCCGCCCACTTGGCCGCAGAGTTCCCGAATGGTCTTCAGATAATCCGAAGCACCGCGTGGTCTGGTCTGGCTCTGCCCCCACCAGTGCCCGCTCGCGATGAGCATGTCTTTGGCCCGAGTCACGGCAACATACGCAAGGCGATCCTCATCCAACCGCTCCTCCGCGCGGGCCTCTGCTACGAAAGCGTCATGGGTCGGGCCATCAGCACACCTGTCGGGAAACCCCACCAGCGCAGCCGCGTCTGGTTCACCGGCAATCACAGTGGGGACCGCCCCAGCGTGGGTGGGCCAACGCGATTTCCCCTTGGCCGCCGGGAAGCTCCCCTCGGTCAAGAAGGGCAGCGCCACGACTGGGAACTCTAGGCCCTTGGCTCCGTGAACGGTCATCAGCACCACTTTGCCTGCCGGGGCGGGCTGCTCCACGCGAGGCTGGTCACCAAACCGCTCACAGTCCCGGACATACGCCAAGAAGCCCGGGAGATCTGATTGGCCGTCGAGGTCGGCGAAGTCTCGCACGAGGGCCAAGAAGTCGGCGACGGCCGCAGCATCCACCTCCCCCAGCGCATTGTCCAGCCAGAGCGCTGGCATGCCGAGCCGATCGATCAGCCAATCGACGATCTCGACAACCGGCCGTAGTTGCCAGCGACGCAAACTGACGATCAAGTGCGCGAACTGAGCCACACGCTCGCGGGCCTCTTTCGAGTACGCACCGCCACCCATGTCAAACACAGCATCTAGCAACGAGTAGGCCGACCCCTGCGCGGGTGGTTCGGCCTCGGGTGGCCAGTAGCCGCGGGCCAAGGCTCGGCCGCGTTGACTGAGCAAAGACAAGTCTCGCGGCCCAATCCGATACCGGGGACCAGACAGAATCGCGACCACTGCGGCGTTGGCCATCGGGTCGACCAACACCTCCAAATAGTGCAACAACTCCCGGACTTGCGGTAGCTGCAGCAGCGCCTGTTTCGCAGCAACGTGGCACGGGACTCCCGCGTTCTGCAGCGCCAGCGCCATGGTCATGATCTGGTCGTTGGTGCGACACAGGACCGCGATCTCTTCGGCGGGTCGGCGTTGGGCTAAGTCGGCCACACGACCGGCCAGCCAGCTCACCTCATCGTCCTGGGTGAGGTGCAGCGCACACGTCAACTCACCGGCGTCCCTGGACGTCAGCTGGTTCGGGTACTGCGCCGGTTCCAGCGGTTTCACGTGGTCATGCACCTGATGCAAGTCAGTGGCGAGTTTGTTGGCCAGGGTCACGATGTTCGGCTTTGAGCGGCGGTTGACCCGAAGAGCAGCAACAGTTGGTTCGGCGCCCTGCCGATCGGGGAAATGCGCAGGGAATTCGTCGATGTTCGTGACAGAGGCCCCGCGCCAGCCGTAGATGGCCTGGCACGGATCGCCCACGGCCGTTACCGGGTGCCCGTGCCCGAAAAGGTGTTGAATGGTACGGCGCTGCGCCCGAGAGGTGTCCTGGTATTCGTCGAGCAAAACGATCGGAAACTCAGCCCGCAACTGTTCGCCCACCGTGGGATGGTTCAGAGCCAGTTCATCGGCGTGACGCACCTGATCGGCGAAGTCCTGCGTATCTCCAGCAAACTTGGCCGCCCGAAACTGATCAACAAGTTCGGATAGGACAAGGCGAGACTGACTGGACTGCTCGATCTTGGCAACCAGCTTCGTGACACGCTCCTGGTCCGCCACCGCACCAAGGAGTGCTGCGTCAAACGCGCGCAGCTCTGCCGTTGTGATCGACAGATCCGCGAGAGCATCATCGAGTTTCGTCACGAGTTCGGCGAGTCGTCCAGGGGACTTGGCAACCACGTGTTCGACCGAGGCCGGCTGCACGACCGGCGCACACGCAATGCGGTAGGCCAGCCGAGATCGTAGGGCATCGGTCAGGGGGGCCGAGCTGGGCTCCAGCCCCATGAGCAACCCGTGCTCGCCAACGATCTTGCCCGCGAAGCTGTGGTAAGTCAGGACAGTCGCCTCGCCGTGATCACCTTGCTGCGCCCCGACCGCGCGGTGCCGCACCCGATCCAGCGCCGACCGGACTCGGCTGCGCAACTCTGCGGCGGCTTTGTTGGTGAAGGTGAGACCCAAGACGCCGGCTGGCGGCACCTGTTTGGTGGCGACCAGCCAAACGACGCGGGCGGCCATGACGGTGGTCTTTCCCGTGCCAGCGCCGGCCACAATAAGCTGTGGGGCCAGTGGCGCCGTTGCAGCGATGATCTGCTCGTCGCTCAGCGGAATCCCCAGTAAGGCCGGTAGATCGCGCGGGGAGATTGAATCCATGGTGCTCACCCTTTCTGCTGATTCTGCGAGGGACACATCGCCGCAAAGGGGCAGGTGCGGCACCACTTGCCCGGCTCGGCGTTGAATTCCTCAGCCCGGATGCTGACGATGGCGCGCGATAGATGCTCGGCGATCCCGGTGTCCCCCAGGGACAACGCCGGCTGCATGCCGCAGGCCGGTTGATCGGGAGCCTTGGCTCCAGCCGGGACACACACATGCACCAAGCCAGCGCCCTGCACCGAGTCCACCCCGATGGCCTGCTCGCCGGACTGGAGCGCCAACTGGTAGGCCTGCAGTTGCAGGTGTTCGGCGACCTCCGCGTTGGGTGTCTTCTGGCTTTGCGTCTTGAAGTCCCACACCGTGGCACCCCCTACCGGATCGACCTCCAAGGCGTCGATAGATCCGATGAGTTGGATGCCGTCTGCGGCATCGTGGGGGGCGTCAGATGCTGCGGCCGGATCAGTGACGGCCACCGCGATCTGGGTCGCGAACTCGTGTTCTGAAACCAAGCGTCCGGGACGCTCCGCGATCCAGTTGGCCGCACGCTCCACCGCCACCTGCGCCCGGCCTTTCTCCAACTCCGCGTGCCATTGCGCGTCGTGTTCGCAGGCGGCCCAGTACCGATCTAGCGCTTCGGCCGCATTAATCGGCTGTCCCTGCTGCGCCTGCGTGATCAAGTCCGAGATCGCCGCGTGGATCACGGTGCCGAAGATGGCCGCCGGGTTGTCGTTGGCCCCAGCCTTGACCTGCCGCTCCAAGAACCACCGCAGTTGGCACTGGCTCATACTGCTTAACCCCGAAGGGCTGAGTTGTACGGGCTGATCGGTGGGTCGAATTGGTTCTGGGCTGTGCGTCCACTCTCGGGCGCCCGGCCAACCCCAAGGATCTGCCGCCGGAAAAGCCGCCGGCGCAGCACCAGTGGGGCCTTGGGAGAGTCGGTGGAGTTCAGCCAGCGCTTGGGCGCGCACCTGTGAGGACGCACTGAGCGA